>CAZYQV010000401.1:0-2709 GCA_964649775.1 uncultured Rikenellaceae bacterium | reverse complement strand
TAGTGCCCGAGATAATAGGGGAGCGCCCCGAAAGCGGCAAAGACGATCCACACCACCGGCACGATGAAATAGGCATCTTTCCGGCCTATCTCTTTGTTGTGCTTCTGTCCCGACAGCCAGAGAATCACTCCGGCAGTCAGTGTGATGCCGAATGTTTTCAGGTGGACCATAAGATCAGGCTCATCATAGATGAGCGACACCAGCATCGGGAAAAGCATGAAAACACTCTCCAGGATGACGGACATCCCAATGATGTTCAGGATAACACGCCTGTTCAGCATGATCTCTATTTGAAAAACTTCTCCACTTTTGACTTGGCTTCGGGCAGGGTGAAGACCACCACGCGGTCGTGGGGCTTGATGTGGGTATCTCCTTTGGCGATAAAACTGTTTTTGCCCCTGATCACCCCGCCCACGATGGCTCCTTCGGGAAAGTCCAGGTCTTTCAGCGGGGCTTTGGTGATCTTCGACCCTTTCTTCACAACATACTCCAGCACCTCAGCTTCCGTACCCGTGAGACACTTGATGGCCGACACCTCCGAGCGGGTGGTAAAACGGAAGATACGGCTGGCGGTGATCAGCTTTTTGTTGATGATCGAGTCGATACCGATATTCTCGGCCAGGGGGATGTAGTCGATGTTCTCCACCTCGGCGATCACTTTGGGTACCCCCATTTTTTTTGCCAGCTGGCAGGAGAGGATGTTGGTCTCGGAGTTGCCGGTGACGGCGATGAACACGTCCATGGTCTTCAGTCCTTCCGCCACCAGCAGGTCGATGTCGCGGCCGTCGCCGTTGATGACGAGGGTATCCTCCAGGAAATCGGCCAGCTCGGAGCATTTCTCCTTGTCTATCTCGATCAGTTTGATATTGAACTGCTTCTCCAGGTTCTCTGCCGTGCGTTTGCCGATGCGGCTGCCACCGAGGATCATGATGTTGTTCACCTCTATCTCTTCCTTGCCGGTAAAGCGTGAGAGTCCTTTCATGCCCCGCTGGTTGGTTATGACATACACCACATCGTTGAGCCGGAAACGGTCGGTACCCCGCGGGATGATGGTCTTGTTCTCACGCGTGATGGCGATGGCCCGGTAGCTGGAAGAAGTATCCTCATCGCTGAGCTCAAGAAGCGAATTGCCGATGATAGGGGATTCTTCGTCGAGCCTGATCACATAAAGGGAGAGCTTGCCGCCGGTGAAGTCATAGAAATCGGCCGTGCCGGCCTGGTGGATAAGGGAGATGATCTCGCGGGCAGCGATCAGCTCGGGATATATGAGATAGTCGATGCCCAGGCTCTCGAAAGTGCTACGGTATACGGGCATCAGATACTCCATGTTATCCACACGGGCGATGGTCTTTTTCGCCCCGAGGCGCTTGCCCAGGATCGCCGAGACGATGTTGGTCTCTTCATAGTGGGTGACGGCGATGAACAGGTCGGCACTCTTCACCTCCGCCTCACGGAGGATCTCGAAAGAGGTGGCCGAGCCGGTGATCGTCAGGATGTCAAAAGAGTTGTTGATCTCCTCCACACGCGACTCCTCCGAGTCGATCACCACGATATCATGGTTCTCCTGGCTAAGCATCTTGGCCAGGTGTTTTCCCACCTCTCCGGCACCGGCGATAACGATCTTCATTGCAGCTTTTTTCTGCTGGAACTGATATTTTGCAGTAAATACGGGGCAAATGTAAAAAAATTGCCAACCAAAGGAAATGATTTCCGTATTATTTTATGCGCTCTCTCCTCCCGTACAAACGGTCCCGAACGTCTCACCTCATAGATCTTTTTCCCCGGGCAGCTCTGCCGTATGCGGCGTGCGGCATAAGGTGTTACCGTCGCATCGAGGATGATCACCTCCGGCGTGAGGGTCTTCAGCTGACGGGGTACCAGCCACCATCTCCTGCCCGAGAAGATCAGACAGTCGACTTTCGTCCTTTCTCCGAACCTCCTTGCCGTAGAATCATTCAGGAAGTATCCCGTGATGGTGCCGGCACGGAAAAAACCTCCACGCAGGAAAAGGCCTTCAGGGAGGGGATCTGCCGGCACCTCCCCAAGCAGGCGTGACCACGGCAGGTGCTGCACCTTTTCCAGGTGAAAATACCCCCCGGCATTCGCCGTATAATACTCCTCTACGGCATCCTGCAGCAACACGCCGCCGGTGCCGGCACTCAGCAGGAGCGCACTCCTCCCCGGTATGTGGAAGACGACCAGCCTCGAACTATTGCGACGGGGTATCTCCTGCAGCAGCATACCCGCCGCACCTGCAAGGAGGAGGAGCTGGAGGAAAAGCAAGCCGGCCGTCCTGCGCTTGAGGAAGAGGATGAGCAGCGTCAGGATCAGCAGGTAGAGCCAGAGCACCCCTGCCGGCCGCAACCACACCGGCGCGATCACCGCATGGGGGAGGGTGGCGGCACGGGCGGTGACCGTCAGGAGAAGGGCGGCTGTCCTGTCAAGGAAAACAGACAACGGTCCGGCCACGGCAGGGAAGGGAGCCATCAGGAAAAAGAGCATCCCGCCGTACAAGAAAAGGGTCACGAGGGGGATGACCAGGATATTGGTGAGGGGGAAAAGGAGGGGGAAACGGTGGAAATAGTATAGTGTGAGGGGGAAGGTAGCCGCCTGTGCCGCCACCGAGACCGCCACCAGCGCCCATACCCTGTCGATCACGGGCCATCCGGTGAGCACGGCCTTTCGCAGGAAAGGATAAAAAGTCACGAT
>CAZYQV010000400.1:0-3814 GCA_964649775.1 uncultured Rikenellaceae bacterium | reverse complement strand
TTGCGATACAGAAAGCCCAGCTTCCACAACACCCGGTAGTTGTTGAAGTTGAAATAGTCCTCCTCCTCGTAGGACGCCACATAATACGGCACCTGCCCCGCCGGCGTGATCAACGTGTCGGACAAAGGCATCGCCTCAATGTCCATCAGGTACTGGTAGGTCACCTGCCGCACCGGCACCATCATACTGGCTCCCAGACGTATGGAAGAACTCAGCATATATGATCCGCCGATACCTACCCAGTCGTCACGGTAATGATCCGAATACTGGAAACGCGCGAAATAACGCTCTTCGCCCGGCAGGTATTTCAGCACGTCCATATGCATGTCGAGAGAGCTGTTCAGCACCACACGATAGTTCTCATTGTTGAGAAAAGCAAACTCCACATGCCAGCGCTTGTGGGGCTTCAGGATGTATGAGATAAAACGGGGTTCGATGACAAACTGTACGCTGTTCAGATCGATATCATCCCCCAGGGCATTCTTGATGTTGTAGATATTGATGGAAAAGAGACTCGCATGGATGGACAGCTGGGAGTTGTTGATCTCGCCTATGGCCGAAGGGTTGTAGTAGATGGCCGAGGGCCCGGCGCCGCCCCCCACCACAGCCCCCGCCGCCAGCGACGACTCCTCGTTGAAGTTGCGCGTCCAGTAGTTGAACGACTGTCCGGAACAGGAAGAAAAGAGAGAAAAAAGGAACATCCCCGCACCCAATGATCTTACGACGAATAACTTCACCTTCCCCATACCACGTTTGTTACAGGTCATAAAATAACAAAAAAAAATCGAAACACTTTTTTCACTAATTTCAACACCCGTAACATACCTTTGACGAGTAATATGTTTTCTTTTGCCTCAGCAAAAAGGACCGGCACCTTTCTCAGGAGCAACATCTTCCTTCTCTTCCTGGTGTTGCTGGCCCTCTTTCTGACCCTTCGCGGACATCACGCTCCCGGCGAGCTGCCTGCGTATGTCGACTGGGAGACCATCTACACCCTGGCGGGGCTGCTCGTGATCACCGGCGGCATCAGGGAGAGCGGGTTTTTCGATTTCACGGCCCGGCACCTGGCCTACCGCATACGCAGCGAGCGCGCCCTGGCCCTTTTTCTGATCTTCCTGTCGGCGCTCCTCTCGGCTTTCTTCACCAACGATATCGCCCTCTTCATCCTCGTCCCCCTGACCCTCGGCCTGCAGAAGGTGCTGAAGAAAGACTACACGCGTCTTATCATCTTCGAGGCGCTGGCCGTCAATGCCGGCTCGACCCTCACCCCCATAGGCAACCCGCAGAACATCTTCCTCTGGCACCGGTGGGGTATCTCCTTCCCGCTGTTCGTCAGGGAGATGTCACCGGTGGTGGGGGTGATGACCTTTATCCTGCTTCTCTTCACCCTCCTCTTTTTCCGGCCGGTCACAATACGGCCGTCAAACCATTGTGCGACGGCCGTCGACAAACGTCTCTTCTGGGTCTCTCTCCTGCTGCTTGCCGGCTTCATCCTCTCCATAGAAACCGGCCCGGGCCCCTGGTTCCTGCTGGTGATCTTCCCCGTCTACCTGGCCATGGCACATCCGGTACTTCTCCGGGCCGACTATGGCCTGCTGCTGCTCTTCCTCTTCATGTTCATCGATATAGACCTCCTGTGCCAGCTGCCGGCCATCCACAACTTCATCACCACCCTCCACCTCCGTGAACCCACCCATCTGTTCCTCTCGGGCCTGCTGGGATCACAGGTCATCAGCAACGTGCCGGCCACCATCCTCCTCAGCCACTATACCTCCGACTACCGCCTCCTGGCCTGGGCGGTCAACACCGGCGGCAACGGCCTCCTCATCGCCTCCTTTGCCAACATCATCGCCCTGCGTTTCGTTAAAAACAAAAAGAAGTTCCTCCTCTTCCACCTCTACTCCGTGCCTTTCTTCGTGGTCACCGCCCTGATGGTATGGTTTCTTTTTCTTTAGCCAGGTATCAACAACCCCTCCCCGGAAATAGTTAATCCCTCACTCCGCCTCCGTCACGTCCCGTTACTATGGCGGACAAAGCCTGAACCATCCCCCCTAAACCCTAAACCCTCATCCCTAATCCTTTTTGACTCTTAGACCCCTTCGACCTCATAACAGGAATAATGATAAAATGATAGAATGATAGAATGATTAAATGATAGAAACAATGTCCACAAAGGACGCAATGAAAACAGGCAGGCATCGCTTTATCGCCTTATCGCTTCATCGCTTCATCGCTTTATCGCCCTTTCAACCTTCAAGCCCCGGCAAGCCGGCCTGCCTGCCGGTAGGCAGGGATCTTCGCTACGCTCCGACATCGAGCTTCAAGCTTCCTTCCGCGCCCCTCGATACAGCCTTCGCTTCGCTCAGCCCACTCGGGGAGCGGAAGGCCTTCACTCTTCGACCCCTTCGACCTCTTCGACTTTTCGACCCCTTTGACCTCTTCGACCCCCTTCATAAATCCCAATATTCAAATCTCAAATTCCCTGCCTACCGGCAGGCAGGCAAATAATTTCCAAATCACAATATCCAATACCCAAACAACTTGACCTCTTAAACCCTTCAACTTTTCAACTCTTCAACTCTTCAACTTCATCAATTCTTCAACCTGATCTTCGCCAGATAAATACTTGCTTTCCCCTCGTGTGAGGAGTAGTAACTCATCCAGAGGATGCCTTTGCGCAGCACCATGCCGGGGTAGCTGTTGTCGCCGCCGCTGGGCAGCACCAGCGGCTCCGACATCTTGCCGTTGCCGTCGAGACGCGCCACGCAGGTCCTTGGCTCCCCGTCGATAATCATCCTGCCGGAGCAGATATAGTTCCCCGGCGCCAGCACCAGCAGGTCGGGACCGCCGATATATCTCCCCACGGCCTTATAGCTCCACTTCGTATAGGGATACTTCGCCTTGCCCAGGAAAGCGCTCCTGTCGCCGCCGCCCGTACGTATCAGGGCAATCATATTGTTGTACCGGTCGAACCGTATCGTCACCTCGTTGGGCTGGTTGTGCGGCACCTGCATCGTGGTGACGGGCAGGAAGACATAACCGTCCTCGCTCCGCTCCAGCCAGAGGGTGTTGGTATCGCCCCTGTAGGAGATCACATATTCATATTTCCCGTGCCACAAGGGCCGCCACGGCCAGCGGTCGTGAATACTTATGGGCTCGGCCGGGCTCCAGTGGGTGCCGTCTCCCGAGTAGGCCACCCGCGGCGCCATGCCCACCGCCTTGTCGCCGATGTAAAGGGCCACGCCGATGTTGAGCATCAGGCTGTCGCCGTGAGCCACCGAGATCTTGGGATCGCGCATATCGAAGACCACCGTGTTCTCCTTCACCGGCATCTCAAAGAAAGCCACCGGCGTCCACTTCTTCCCGTCGCGGCTGCGGATCACCCGCACCCGCCCCTGGTCGCCGCCGGCATGGCTCTTCCCCTCGCGGAAGGTGCAGTAGAAATACCCTTTGAACCAGGTCAGGTCGGTGAAAGAGTTGTAATCGCCGTAATCCCATATCTTCTCCACCTCCAGCAACTGCATACCTTTCGCGGTCTGTGCAGCGGCGGGGCGTGCTCCCGGCAGGACAGAGAGGAAGACCCCTGCGACAAGTAAAACAAAAGCATATCTCATAATCCGGATTTTGCAGATAAAAATAGGGAAATTATTCCTACCGCTGTTCACTGCGGACCTCACTTTTTTGACTGCTCTCTTTTCGCACCGCTGTTTTTTCGCCAGATACCGGCGGCCAGGCTGCCGATGAGGGAGTGTGTGGCGCTGGAGAGGGCCGAAGGGATGGCGATGGCGGGGTTGGCGAAGTTGGCCCGTGCCAG
>CAZYQV010000399.1:0-3148 GCA_964649775.1 uncultured Rikenellaceae bacterium | reverse complement strand
GGAAAGGACCGGAAGTCTATATGCGTAAAATCATCAGAGAATAATTCTCAGAGGTATTCAAACCAGATCACGGGATTGCGGACAGGCATGTTCCTGATCACCTCGCTGTTTTGCAGGAAATGCCGGTGTTTTGCCCAGATGCTGAACCACTCTTTTTTGTTGAAGCAGATGGCGCCGAACAGGAAAGCGGGCTGTGCCACCGGCCACTGCTCCCAGTACATGACGTCCGGAGGCAGGGGCCATGAGGTTTTGTCTTTCACATAGGGAGCCATCCAGGCGATGGCTTTCAGGATGCTCTTGCCGCCGGGGGTCTCGTAGCTCCACAGGTCGTGGGTGCTGTCCGAGAGGACCAGACAGTTCATGACCATGGCATCCAGGTTGAACAGGGAATAGCCGTAAGGTTTGGTCCTCTTGAGTTCGCGGGGGAAGCTCCCGTCTTCCGCCATCTGGCCGGGAAGGAGGCGGCTCCGGTAGTTGTCGCGACACAGCTCCAGCACCTGCTCATCACCTGTGAGACGGGCATATACGGCCGTCTGCATGTTCCAACAGGTGCTGTGGTTGTTGGGATGCATCATCTCGGTCCTGCCGAAACCGGAGGTCGTCAGCCAGTGCGTGAGATCGGAGAACCACTGCTTGATCTTCCGGAGATCATCCGCAGGGATGAGATGATCTTTTTCCAGGACCCTTACCGACTGGGCTACTTCCATCAGATGAATGCCGTCGATGATGCCTATGCTGCGGCCGCTATACCTCCCTTTGATCGCCTGGGCGTACTGCAGACCGGGGTTCATGCGGGTGCTGTCGGTGATGAACCAGGCTCTGAGATGAGGCAGCACTGCCAGGGCATATTTCTTTTTTCCGGTGATCAGCCAGGCGGTGGTAAGGTTGCCCGTGATGATGCTGAAACGGATCAGCGCCTGCCGGTGGCCGTTGAAATTGTGGGGGTTGGACAAGCCGTCACGGCGGATGTACGGTCCCTCCGGATGGTCGGGATCAGGCCACCAGTAATCTCCTTCGGAGTAAAAGTCATGAAGGCCTCCCTGACTGCGCCGGCAGGGGATGGCGGTGATGGTGAGGGGAGGAAGACGAAGGTTGCTGTCGGCACGGGCCACTGCCTCTTTTTTCAGCACCCTGACGGCCTTTTTTTTGTACTTCCCTCCCTCCCGGGAAGAGGTGGAAGAAGAAAAGGGAATCCCTGCAAAGAAAAAAAGAACAAAAAGATAACGGGCAAGGATCATAGGAAACGGATCATCGGATCATGGAGCGGCTTTGTACGAAGATGCCGGGACTTGTACGGAATCTCTTCTGATCAGGGACTCCAGAAAATAGTAGTCGGCGTAGATGATGGGCACATCCACCTCACTGTGGGCAGGATAGTTGCCGGTGGAATGGTCCAGGATGAAGCAGTTCGTTGCCGTGTCCGGCAACATGTATTTGTCGGAGAGGGATCGCAGGATATCCTCAGCTTTTTCCCGGTAATAGGCTGCTTTTTCCCCACCGTACAGGCTCAGCTCGTAGAGGGCTGAAGAGGTGATGGCGGCTGCCGAGGCGTCGCGCGGCTCCTCCGGGGTACGGGGAGCATCATAATCCCAGTAAGGGACCATGTCTCCGGGCAGGTGTTGCAGGATATATGCGGCGATATGTTCGGCCTGTGCCAGATAACGTCTCTCTTTTGTGTAGCGGTAACACATGGTGAATCCGTACAGTCCCCAGGCTTCTCCTCTTGACCAGCAGGAGGAATCGGAATACCCCTGGTGGGTTTCCCTGCTGATCACCTTTCCTGTGAGTGTGTCGTAATTGATCACATGCCAGGTACTGTAGTCTTCCCTGAAATGATTTTGCATCGTATGGTCGGCGTGCGAGACGGCGATCCTGTAATAAAGAGAGTCCCCGGTTTCCCGGAAAGCCCGGAAAAGCAGTTCGAGGTTCATCATGTTGTCAATGATCACGGGATATTCCCATACGTCCCTGTGATGATCCCATGAGCGTATGCAGCCGACCACCGGGTTGTAGCGGGAGATAAGGGTCCGTGCACTCTCCAGGAGGATGGAGCGATAGGATGGGTCGTGGGTGACCTGACAGCCGTTGCCATAGCTGGAACACATCTTGAAGCCCATGTCATGGGTGGTGCCGTTGTCTTTCTCGTTCTCCAGTATCTCTGTATGCTCACGGGCAGGGAGGATGAAGGCGGGATTATCGCTCAGCTCATAAGCGAGCCACAGACAGCCGGGGTAAAAACCGCTGGTCCAGTCGGAGGGAGGCACCAGGATGATATTCCCTTCTTTGTCCATGCTCCTCGGGTTCCTGTCCAGGCCTTTATATACGTCGATGGAACGGGTCAGCCTGGCAAGGGCTTTCTCACGGGCCATCTCTATCTCCCCCTGCCGGGGACTGCACCCGGCAAGGAAGAAGGCAAAGAGCCCCAGGAGAAAAATCCGCGATACCGAGGAGATCTGGTTCATTATACTAATAATTAGAAAAGAACTCCGCCTTTCAGCGGAGTTCTTAAGGTTTCTGACGGGTCTATCTGATCACGATCATTTTGCCTCTTTGCGTATCCTGGCGGGTGCCGAGCGTGTAGAAATAAAGACCGGGCTTCAGCTCCGAGACGTTCCACCGGACGGTGTGGATCCCTTCGTTCTGGAAGCCCTGTTCCAGGGATACTACCCGTTGTCCCGTGATATTGTAAATGGACAGGGTGATGTCTGAAGGTCTTTTAAGGGTATAACGGAAAGTCACATCCCCTCTGACAGGGTTGGGATAGATGCTGACATCCCCGACATTGGAGGAGACCTCCGGCACACGGGTGAATTCATCAAACCAGTTGAGGTCACCCAGCGGCTCTCCTTTGTCACTGGCCGTGTACGACTTGTAGGAGGAGGCATATCCGGCGTCGATATTTGCGATCCCGATGTTGTCAGGCCAGTTGTTGGGCATGGGGCTGGGCCGGGGATCGCTGTAGATGGCTGTCAGATAATCCCAGGGGATATCCGGCATGTTGGTGAACGCAACGGGTTCCTGGAAAAATGCATTCACGGAATCATCGCCCAGCGTCTTGGCAACCAGGGGAGCAAGGACGCCGGGAACGCCCACCGTATCAATGGTGTTGAAATATTTGACCAGCGTGTCGGTGAAAGCGAAATTGTTG
>CAZYQV010000398.1:0-2984 GCA_964649775.1 uncultured Rikenellaceae bacterium | reverse complement strand
CGGTTGCCCACCTGCTCTTTCACCCTGCTGAACACCTCCAGCGGAAAACGGGCGCGTTGCTCTATGGGGCCGCCGTAGCCGTCCACGCGGCGGTTGGTGGCGGGGCTCAGGAACTGGCTCAGCAGGTAGCCGTGGCCCATGTGCACCTCCACGGCGTCGTAGCCGGCGCCGGCCAGACCCTCCGCCGCACGGGCGAAATCTTCCGCCGTGCGCTCCATATCCTCCCGGTCCATCTCCTTCGAGAAAGGGATGCCGTTGAGCATGCCGTAAGTGTTGAGCAGCCGCGAGGGCCCCAGGGGCCTGCCCGCCTGGCTGTTCTTGGAGAAGAAACCGCAGTGGGTGAGCTGCATGGAGACCTTCCCGCCGGCAGTGTGCACCGCCGCCGCCAGCCGTGCCAGCGCCGGCAGGGTGCCCTCATGGATGTACATCTGGTTGTGAAAAGTGCGGCCGCCGGGAGAGACAGCACCGTAAGAGACCGTCGTCAGCCCTACACCGCCCCGCGCCAGCGCCACATGATGGTCGGTGAGACCCTGCGTCGGCAGGCCCTCCTCGAAAAATCCCTCGTACGTGGCCGACTTGAGGAAACGGTTCTTCAGCGTCAGCGGTCCCAGGGTGACCGGTGTGAAGGCTCTTTCCATTTCTTTATCCTTCCTTGCCTGTGAGCTTTTCTACTTTCAGCTTAAGTACCACCATTCCCTCCAGATCTTTCTTTCCGTAACGGGGCCGGCCGGTGAAGCCATATTTCTGCAGGATCAGGTTCATGCCCTCCCGTTTTGTTGCCTCGTCGTCGTGGATGGTGACGCGTCCTCTGCCCATTACCGAGCGGTAACGGGTGGTCCAGCGGCAGGGTACGGCATCACGCACTACGGAGGAATCCCCTTCGATCTCGAAGGTGACCTTGCCGTCGTGCCGCAGGAGCTCCATCTTGCGCCCTTCCGGCGCCGAATGGATCCAGATCACCCCTTCGTGATAAGCATAGTTGACCGGTACGATATAAGCCTCGTCGCCATCCGTCAGTCCCAGCCGGCAGACCTGCGCCTCCCGGAGGATAGCCTCCAAAAATTTCTTGTCCGTTATTGCTTTCTCTTTACGACGCACAGGATGGATCGTTTTCCCAAAGATAATCCGGATCCTGCCAAAAGAAAAAAATCGTGCCTGTTTTTCTTCCACAAAAGATCTTTTTATAAAGAACCGGCAGGCAGGCAGGTTTCTTCCGGCTATTTTTGTATTTTTAGGAGGTTAACGGTCAAATCTTTTGAACCATGAAAAATATTCTCTGGTCCCTTTTGTTTATTCCCTGTCTGGCTTCGGCCCAATATGATGATTACAAGGTGGATGCTCTGGTCACGCCCAAGACACGGCCCGACACCATCACCGTCGGCGGGGAGGGAGCCGACATACGGGGTTTCACCGGCCGGGCCATACAGTTGGCCATCGATGCCCTCCCCGCACGGGGCGGGACAGTCGTCATGACGCCGGGGACTTTCCTCCTGAAAGATGCCGTGCACGTGCGGTCGGACATGACTCTCACCGGCGCCGGTGATGCCACCGTGCTCAAAAGGGCACCGGGGTATACATCGAAGATGGTCATCCCGGCCGACTATGCCGAGCTGAAGGTGACCGTGGAGGATGCTTCCGGCTTTGAGCCGGGCATGAGCCTGCAGGTGTGGGACGGCAAATGGAGCAGCTGCTGGGATGTCTCCACGGCTACCATCACCGATGTCGACGGGAATACGGTTTATTTCGATCATTATCTGATACGTGATTATCATCTGGAAGATACCGGCTGGGTGTCGAATGCAGGATCGGGCGTGCTGGCGAAGCATGTGGAGAATGTGGTGCTGTCTCATTTCATGGTCGATGGCGACAAGGCCCACACACCCCGCACCGACGGCTGCAACGGTGGTGGCATCGCCATCCTCTATGCGAAGAATGTGCTGGTGGACCATGTGCATGTCAAAGACTTCAACGGCGAGGGGATCACCTGGCAGGTGACCGAGGATGTGACGGTGCAGAACTGTGAGGTGGAGGGCAGCGCCAACATAGGCATGCATCCCGGGACAGGCTCCCCGCGCACACGTATCCTCAACAATGAGAGCCATCACAATGCCAAAGACGGACTCTTTATCTGCTGGCGCGTACATCACGGCGTGATCAAAGGCAACAGCTTTCACGACAACGGCCGTTATGGGATCTGTACAGGCCACAAGGATACCGACGACCTGTTCGAGGACAACCATATCTACAACAACGGCAGCGACGGGGTGAACCTCCGGCCGGGACCGGTATACAATGCACCCCACCGCGTTGTTTTTGTGAACAATGTGATCGAGAACAACGGTCAGAACGGTGGGGGATATGGTTTCTCCCTCTACGGGAAAGCCGAAGGGGTGGTGATCAGGGATAATGTGATTCGCGATGCCGGCGGCAAGACCCAGAAAGCGGCTGTCTTTGTGGCAAAAGGATTCCCTCCTTTCACAATGGAAGGGAACAGGATCTCGGGACATCCGGAAGGAAAGGTGGTGAGGGGGAAATAGTGGGGGAGACCGGTACAAGGTTGTGACATATTGCGTATACTTGTACCTTCTTATGGTTTTTATCATCCGGATTCGAGAAATCTTATTTTCCGGCAGGTCATGGCGGGCGGGTCTGTACGTGGTTACCTTTTGTTTTTTCTTTCTCTCTCTGTCGGCACTGCCGTCAGGGGCCCAGGTCAACCGGGAGAAGTTCGTGTTGCATGTGCACAAGACCCTGCAGCCGGTGACGGTGGACGGTGTGCTGGACGAGCCCTGCTGGCAGCGGGCGGAGGTGGCGAAGGATTTTTTCCGTATCCTCCCCATCGATACGGGTCAGGCGAAAGCACAGACAGAGGTGCGGGTCACCTATGACGACAAAAATCTTTATTTCGGCATCGTCTGTTATGACCCCACCCCGGGCAAACGGCCGGTGGAGTCGCTGCGACGTGATTTTAAGTTTCCCTTGAA
>CAZYQV010000397.1:0-6230 GCA_964649775.1 uncultured Rikenellaceae bacterium | reverse complement strand
AGGGGCGGGCATCTCGTCAATGTGTTCCTGTGTTTCCGTCTCTTCCATACTGATCATCCTTTTCTCCCTCCGCAACCGGTCGATCATCGTATGATATGCCGTTGTAAAAAGATAGGTCTTCACCTTCTCATATGACACACTCTCGCGCTTCATCCACAACTTCTCATAGGTGTCCTGCACAATATCTTCGGCCAGCTCCCTCTGCCTGAGACTCCCCAGAAGGAACCGGAAGATATAGTCGGCATGATCCTCTACGCTGCGGTTGTATTCGCTGACGGTCATATATCTCGTTTCCGGTTGTAAGACGTTCTCACTGCCATTTTGTTACAAAGTTATTTTTTCTTTGGATAATTGCAGAAATTCATTTATTTTTGACCGACCGGTCAGTCATTTATTCACCATGTCACCACGCACCCCGGATCAATGGACCCGGATCCGTCAGGAAAAAAGAGGGATCATCCTGGAGACAGCGCTGGAGTTGTTTGCCAGGCGGGGGTATCATGAGACGACGATCAGTCTGATCGCCCGGGAGGCCGGCATTTCCAAAGGGTTGGTCTACAACTATTTTGAAAGCAAGGAGACGCTTCTGGCCGAGATCATCACGGAAGGGATGAACGAGCTGTTGGAGGATATCCGTATCGGGGATAACCCGTCCTTTACAAAGGAGATGTTGCAGGAATACATCCACATCACCTTCCGGAAACTGGAAGAGAACACGAAATTCTATCAGTTGTTCTTTTCGCTGATCATACAGCCGCGTGTTTTGACCATTTTCCGGGAACAGTTTTTCAGCCGGATCCTGCCGTTGATGAAGCTGCTGGAACTATATTATGCCGGGCAGGGGGCCGAAGATCCCGAAGCCAAAGCTTATCTGTTCATTGCCGTGCTCGACGGGGTCGGCATGGACTATATTGCCGACAGGGAAGGCTATCCGCTTGAAAAAGTAAAACAGCTGATCCTTAATATGTTCGTATAAACCATGAAGATCATGAGACCATCTGTTCGTCCGAAAAAACAGCTTCTGTTGCTGCTGTTCTTTTCGTTCTCTCCCCTTCTCCCCGCCCAGGAGCTGACGGCCACCGGGATCGTCAACAAAGCTTACGACCTGATGCGGGGCAAATCCAGCTATTCGGAGGTGACGATGCACATCATCCGTCCCAAATGGGAGCGGACCCTTTCCTTCAAGGCCTGGGCCAAGGGGACCAAATATTCCCTGATCTACATCACGGCACCGGCCCGCGAAAAAGGCCAGGTGTTTCTCAAACGTGACAAGGAGATGTGGAACTGGATCCCCTCCATCGGCCGCACCGTTAAGATCCCTCCTTCGATGATGATGCAGTCGTGGATGGGCTCCGACATGACCAACGACGACTTGGTCAAGGAGTCCTCCGTCATCGAGGATTACAACCATAAACTGGCGGGCTCCGAAGTGGTGTCGGGATACGATTGTTACAAGATCGAGCTGACACCCAAAGAGGATGCGGCCGTGGTGTGGGGAAAGATCTACACCTGGATCTCGAAGAAAGGGTTCCTCACGCTGAAGAACGAATATTACGATGAAGACGGATATCTGATCAACACCGAGACCCTCTCAAAGATCAAAAACGTGGGCGACCGCACCATTCCGACCTTCTTCGAGATGGTCCCGGCCGACAAGCCGGGGCACAAGACCACTATGGAGTTCACGCATATCCGTTTCAATATCTCCATCGACGACAGTTTTTTCTCTCTGCAGAACATGAAAAGGATCCATTAAACCATGCTGCCATGAAAAGTTATATCATCGCCTGGCGAAATATCTGGAGGAACAAACGCAGGACGCTCATCACTGCAGCATCGGTCTTTTTCGGTGTGATCTTCGCGGCGGTGATGTCGTCGATGCAGGAGGGCAGCTACAGCAAAATGATCGACAATGTGGTGAAGTTCTACTCGGGATATCTTCAGATCCAGCAGGAGGATTACTGGGACAACAAGACCATCAACAACACCTTTGAGCTGACGGACACGCTGCTCGGCAAGGTGCAGGAGATCCCGCAGGTGACGGGTACGGCGCCGCGCCTGGAGTCTTTTGCCCTGGCCTCTTCCGAAGACCTTACCAAAGGAGCCGTGATCATCGGCATCGACCCGGAGCAGGAGAACAGGATCACCAACCCGGAGAAGTGGATCATCCGTGGCCGTTATCTTCATCCCGGCGACCAGGGGATCCTGATGGGCAACGAGCTGGCCTCTTACCTCCATCTCAAGGTGGGGGACACCCTGGTGCTGCTGGGGATGGGCTATCACGGTGTGAGCGCCGCCGGCAAGTACCCCGTCACCGGGATCTTCAGGTATCCCCTGCCGCAGTTCAACCGGCAGTTCGTCTATCTGGACCTCTCCCTGGCGCAGGAACTTTACTGGGCTCCGCACCGCATCACCTCGCTGGTGGTGATGGTGAAAGACCACTACGACATGCCGGCGGCCCGGGAGGCTCTTCTCAATAAGGTGAAGCCGCCCCTGCGGGTGATGAGCTGGGACGAGATGCAGCCCGAGCTGGTGCAGCTCATCGCCAGCGACCGCATGGGCGGAAAGATCTTCAAGGCCATCCTCTACATCATCATCGGCTTCGGCATCCTGGGCACTGTGATCATGATGTTCTCCGAAAGGAAACGTGAGCTGGCCGTGATGGTGGCTATCGGCATGCGCAAAGGCCTGCTCGCCGGCGTCCTTTTCTTCGAGACGGTATACATCGCCATCCTGGGCCTCGTCACCGGTCTGGGTGCCAGCATCGTGATCAACATCTACTTTTACCATCACCCCATCCATGTGACGGGCAAGGCGGCCAAAGCCTTCACCGATATGGGCATCGAGCCGGTGTATGCCTTTTCGCTCATGCCCTCTGTCTTTTACAACCAGGTGATCACGGTCTTTGTCCTGGTCATGCTTATCGCTCTCTATCCGGCGGTGAAGATCATGCGCCTGGAGATATCACGCGCCCTGCGCAGTTAAAAACATTACCCATGCACGAACCACAGACACAAAACAGAACATCATGCTGATCGCAGTATCCTGGCGGAACATCTGGCGGAGCCGCACCCGCAGCCTGGTGGTGATCATCGCCATCACCCTGGGGATCATGGCGGGCGTCTTCTCCACCGCTTTCATGAAAGGGATGATGGTACAACGGCTGGAGACCGCCATCCGTACCGAGATCTCCAACATTCAGATCCATGACTCCCTCTTCCGCAAGACCTCGGAGACTAAGTATTTCATCCCCCAGGCCCTCCTGCTGACGCGGCAGACGGACACCCTCACCCACGTTACGGGTGTCACGCCGCGGATCGTCGTACAGTCGATGATCTCGTCGGCAGAGACCGGCACCGGCGTGACGATCATGGGGGTCATCCCCGACCGCGAAAAAAAGGTGACCGATATTTCCGAAAAGCTCATTGAAGGAAAATATTTCGAGGGGGTCCGGCGCAAACCCATTGTCATCAGCCGCAAGCTGGCCGACAAGCTGAACATCCACCTGCGGTCACGGGTGGTCATCACCCTGCAGGATCTCGACCGCAACCTGGTGACGGATGCTTTCCGTGTGGCCGGCATCTACAAGACCACCAACACCTCCTACGACGAGACGCATGTGTTTGTCCGGTATGAGGACCTCCGCAGCATGACCGCCCTGCCGCCGGGGGCGGCCCATGAGATCGCCGTACGCACCGACAACGACCGGAACACCCCGGCCGTGCAGGAAGAGATCCGGGAAATGGCTCCGCAGCTGGAGGTGCTCAACTGGCAGGAGCTCAGCCCCGAGCTTACCTATATCACGGCGGCGATGGACCAGTACATGTATCTTTTCATCGCGATCATCCTGATGGCTCTCCTCTTCGGGATCATCAACACCATGCTGATGGTGATCCTCGAACGGCAGAAAGAGATCGGCATGCTCCTGGCCATCGGCATGAGCCGGGCCCGTATCTTCTTCATGATCATCATCGAGACCGTCCTCCTTTCTCTCACCGGCGGCCTCACGGGCATTCTGCTCGGCACCCTGGTATCAAAATATTTTGAAGTACATTATATCGATCTCTCCATGTTCGGGAAAGGCCTCGAACAGTGGGGATACAATACGATGGTCCACACGCTGGTCGATAGCGGGATGGTGGTGACGGTTACTTTCATGGTGATCGTCACGGGCATCCTCGCCGCCGTCTATCCGGCCTGGAAAGCCATCCGGTACGACCCGGCGGAAGCTTTGAGAATGGAATAAAAAACAAACACTATACCCATGAACATCATTGAGATAAAAAAGCTGGTAAAAGTATACGACAGTGCCGAATTTGAGATCAGGGCTGTCGACCATGTCGATCTCACCTTTGAGAAAGGGGAGTTCACGGCCATTGTAGGTCCTTCGGGATCGGGCAAGACGACCTTTCTGAACCTCATCGGGGGGCTGGACCGTCCCACGTCGGGCCAGGTGATCATCGACGGGGTGGACCTGTGGTCGCTGAAGCCGCGGGAGATCATCGACTTCCGCCTGCACAACATCGGCTTTGTCTTTCAGGCCTACAACCTGCTGCCGGTGCTGACGGCGCGGGAGAACGTGGAGTTCATCATGCACCTGCAGGGATGCCCAAAGGCCGAGCGCGAGCAAAGGGCGAAAGAGCTGCTGGAGGCCGTCGGCCTGGGCGACCGTCTCGACAGCCGTCCCGGCAAGCTCTCCGGCGGCCAGCAGCAGCGTGTGGCGGTGGCCCGCGCCCTCGCCTCGCGACCCAAGTTCATCCTGGCCGACGAGCCTACGGCCAACCTCGACTCCCACTCCACCGAGAACCTGCTCGGCATCATGGAGAAGCTGAACCGCGAGGAGCAGATCACCTTTATCTTCTCCACCCACGATGCCCGCGTAGTGAAAAAAGCCCGGCGGGTCATCACCCTTGAAGACGGCAAAGTGCTCTCCGACGAAACAAAATGACCCCCGGCCATGACAACCTTCCGGAAAAGGTGTATCCTCCTTTTGTTCCTACTCTCTGCGGGCCTGCCGGCGGAGGCACAGCAGGAGAACAGCAGCCTCCTGTTCCGGGGCTATCTTTCCGATATGCAAAGCATGATGTTCCAGCAGGTGAACGACCCCTGGTACCTGGACAACCTCATCCACAACCGCCTGCAGCTGAAATGGTATGCCAACGATCATTTCACCACCAACCTTGAAGTGCGCAACCGTTTCTTTTTCGGCCGGTCGATGGAGATCCCCGGCTACAAGGAGATGTACTCCAAAGACCAGGGGTGGGTAGACATGTCTTTCACCCTGGCCAGCGGTACTTCTTATATCCTGGAGACGACCCTCGACAGGGTATGGATCGACTACCGCGCCGGCAACTTTGAGGTGCGTGCCGGCCGGCAACGCATCAACTGGGGCAAAACACTGGTGTGGAACCCCAACGATATCTTCAACGCCTATTCGTTCTTCGATTTCGACTATGTGGAGAAGCCGGGCTGCGACGCCCTGCGGCTGCATTACTATACAGGTGCCTCCACCGATATCGAAGCCAGCATCAAAGTCAACAGCGACAAGAAGATCACGGCCGCCGGCATCCTGCGTCTCAACCCCGGCACCTACGACCTGCAGCTCTTCGGTGGCCTTCTCAACAGCGAAGATATCGTCGCCGGCACCGGCTGGTCGGGCAATATCAAAGGGGCCGGCTTCAGCGGCGAGGTGACCCTCTTCCAGCCCAAAGACTCCGCCTTCGGCCAAGGCGATATCATGTTCTCCCTGGGCAGCGACTACACCTTCCGCAACTCCCTGGCCCTGCAGTTCGAGTTCCTCTATTCCAGCGTCGACTACCACTACCTCAGCTTTGCCGAGTTCTATTACATGCCGCTGACGGTCAAAGAGATCACCTTTACCGATTTCAATCTCTTCGGGCAGGTATCTTATCCGTTCACCCCCCTCTTCACCGGCACGTTCGCAACCATATATTATCCCTCCATTTCCGGGTTCTTCCTGGGACCCTCCCTCAGCTATTCCCTGCAAGACAACCTGGACCTCTCCCTCTTCCTGCAGTACTTCAACGGCGAATTCAGCAAAGTGCCGGGCCGGCAGAAACTGACGCTGGGTTTTCTGAGGCTGAAGTGGAGTTTCTAAAATTCTGCTACTTTTGTCCTCCGGAATTTATTTACTTGACTGAGAACAGATAATATGACACTGATCGAAGAATGGGAAAAGACGGGTCAAAAGCTTTTCCGTTTCCGGGGAC
>CAZYQV010000396.1:0-2513 GCA_964649775.1 uncultured Rikenellaceae bacterium | reverse complement strand
TCACTTTTTTGACTGCTCTCTTTTCGCACCGCTGTTTTTTCGCCAGATACCGGCGGCCAGGCTGCCGATGAGGGAGTGTGTGGCGCTGGAGAGGGCCGAAGGGATGGCGATGGCGGGGTTGGCGAAGTTGGCCCGTGCCAGGTAAGCCCCCAGGCCCGAGTTCTGCATCCCCACCTCGATGGAGATGGTGCGGTTGACCTGCCGGTCTTTTGCCACGAGACGGCTGAGGAGGTAGCCCAGCAGGAAGCCGCTCAGATGGAGTGTCAGCACGGCGCCGGCAAGACGCGCTCCCGACTGCAGGATCTGCTCCCTCCCCTGCCCGATGATGCTGGCCACGATGAGGACGATGGCTACGACGGCCACCAGGGGCGCCACGGGCAGCACCTTCTCAGTAAAACGCGGCAGGTAGCGGTTCATCAGCACTCCCAGCAGGATAGGCGCCAGCACCACCTTCACCGTGCCCAGGAAAAGGTTGAAAGCACTCACCTCTATCTTGTCACCTATGAGGAGGGTGGTGAGCAACGGCGTCAGGACGATGGCCAGGAGGGTGGAGACGGCCGTCATGGTGACCGACAGGGCCACGTTGGCACGGGCCAGGTAGCTGATGACGTTGGAGGCGGTGCCGCCGGGACAGCTGGCCACGATGATCAGCCCTACGGCAAAAGGCAGGGGCAGGCCGAAGAGATAGCCCAGCGACCACCCCAGCAGCGGCATGACGGTGAACTGCAGGAGGGCGCCGGCCACCACCCAGCGGGGCGTGCGCAGCACATGCCGGAAGTCCTCCGGCCGCAGCGTAAGACCCATCCCCAGCATGATCACCCCCAGCCCCCACGTGATGAAAGAGCCTGAGAACCAGGTGAACCACGCCGGCTCCACCAGCGCCAGGGCCGAGAAAACCACGATCCACAAAGGGAAGGCATTCACCAGAAAATTGAGTGTCGCTCGCATGATCAGGAGGCGAAAATAGAAAAATTCCACGGATCATTTCGTATCTTTATCACAACATCCTGAACCTACCGCCTTATGATCATGAAAAACATCTCCCCTCTCCCGCTGACATGGATTCTTTTCCTGGCGCTGCTTCTCTCTTCCTGCCAGGACCGTCACAACGTCACCCTGCCTCCCCGTCCCAATATCATCCTGCTGATGGCCGACGACCAGGGCTACGGCGACCTGGGCTGCACCGGCAACCCCGTGATCGAGACGCCCAACATCGACGCCATGGCGCGCGAGAGCGCCATCATGGACAATTACTATGTCAGCCCCGTCTGTGCCCCCACCCGCGCCAGCCTGATGACCGGCCGCTATAACTACCGGACGGGCGTCACCGACACCTATGTCGGCCGGGCCATGATGCACACCGAAGAAGTGACCCTCGCCGAGGTGCTGCGCAGCGCCGGCTATGCCACGGGCATCTTCGGCAAGTGGCACCTGGGCGACAACTACCCCATGCGGCCGCAGGACCAGGGCTTCGACGAGGTGCTCATGCTGCGCGGCGGCGGCCTGTGCCAGCCCTCCGACCCTTTTGAGAACCACAACCGCTATACCGACCCTGTCCTCTTCCACAACGGGGAGATGATACAGACCCACGGCTTCTGCACCGACGTCTATTACGATTACGCCATACGTTTTATCCGCAAGAACGCGAAAGAGGACAAGCCTTTCTTCGCCTACATCCCCACCAATGCACCCCATGCCCCTTTCCACGATGTGCCGGAGGACCTGAAACAATATTACCTCAACAAACCCGGTCTCACCTCCATCTCCCTCGAGGAGAAACCCGACACGGGCCGGCTGGCAGCCATCTGTGCGATGATCACCAACATCGACCAGAACGTGGGCAGGCTGTTCAAAGTGCTGAAAGAACTTGATATCGAAGAGAACACCATCGTCATCTACACCAGCGACAACGGTCCCAACACGCGGCGATATGTAGGCGACCTGCGGGGCAAGAAGGGCGAGGTGGCCGACGGCGGCATCCGCAACATGTTCTTCCTGCACTGGCCGGCGGTCTTCCGCGGCGGAGAACACAGCGACGTGCGGGTGGCCCATTACGATGTGATGCCCACCCTCCTCGACGCCGCCGGTGTCCCCCTGCCCGACACCCTGCACCTCGACGGCCGCAGCTTCCTGCCCCTGCTCAGAGGAAAGAACACGGAGTGGCCGGAACGGGCCCTCTTCCTGCAATGGCACCGCGGCGATATCCCCACCCCTTTCCTCAACTTCGCAGAAGTGGAGCAACAATGGAAACTGCTCAGCAGCGACAGCAGCCGTTTCGAGCTGTACAACCTGCAGAAAGATCCCGGCGAGAAAGAGAACCTCATCGCACAGCATCCCGAAAAAGAAAAAGAGATGAAAGAGGCCTATATGCAGTGGTACCACGATGTCTCTTCCACCCGTCCCGACAACTATGCCACCCCGCGCATCATCATCGGCAACGACGCCGAACCGGTCACGGAGCTGACCTGCCAGGACTGGAAAAGGGACTCCGGTTTCGGGTGGGGTGACCGCGG
>CAZYQV010000395.1:0-4616 GCA_964649775.1 uncultured Rikenellaceae bacterium | reverse complement strand
AGCCAGGCAACTTTATCATTCTCCGGCTCGAAGAGAAGGGGGAGCGGATCCCTCTGACCATTGCATCCTCCGATACCGAAAAAGGCACCATTACGCTGGTGGTCCAGCGTGTAGGTGTTACGACAGCCAAGATGCTGTCGATGAATGTGGGTGACACCATCCTCGACATTGCCGGGCCGCTGGGCAAAGCCACACATATCGAAAAGAAAGGAACGGTATTGTGTGCCGGTGGCGGTGTGGGGGTAGCCCCGCTGCTGCCCATAGTGGAAGGCTTTAAGAAAGCCGGTAACAGAGTCATCACCATCCTGGCTGCCCGCAGCAAGGACCTCATTATCCTGGAGGATGAGATGCGGCAGTTTTCCGACGAGGTGATCATCATGACCGACGACGGTTCCTACGGAAAGAAAGGCCTCGTGACAGAGGGCATGGAAGAGGTGATCAATCGCGAGCAGGTAGATCTCTCCGTGGTGATCGGTCCGGCCATCATGATGAAGTTTGCTGCCCTCACCACGAAGAAGTACAACATAAAGACCTACGCCAGCCTTAACACCATCATGGTGGACGGCACGGGTATGTGCGGCGCCTGCCGTGTGACCGTCGGGGGCAAAACCCGTTTTGTCTGCATTGACGGACCGGAGTTCGACGCCCACGAGGTCGACTTCGACGAGATGATCCAGCGGCTGGGAGCCTTCAGGGAACAGGAAAAGGAAGCTTATGAGCGGTATCTTAAAACTGTAAATTAAAATGGAAAACATAGCAGAATATCTCAAAGAGGAAAGGAGCCAGCCGTGGCGGGAAGCACTCCGCAAGTCGATGAAAGCCAAAGAACGTACTTCCATCGAGCGGGTACACATGCCCGAGCAGGATCCGACGGAAAGAAGCCGCAACTACCTGGAGGTCAACCTGGGCCTTACCGAAGAAATGGCCGTCATTGAAGCACATCGTTGTTTAGACTGCCCCGACCCCACTTGTATCTCCGGATGTCCCGTGGGGATCAACATTCCCAAATTCATTAAGAAGATCGAGTCGCGTGACTTCATGGGCGCTGCCAAAGTGCTGAAAGAGACCAATGCCCTGCCGGCAGTGTGCGGCCGTGTGTGTCCCCAGGAGGTACAGTGTGAGAACAGCTGTTTTTACACGGTCAAGCTGAAGAAACCTCCCATCGCCATCGGCAACCTCGAACGTTTCGCCGCCGATTACGAGCGCAACAGCGGCAATATTTCCGTTCCGGAGATCACGGAACGTAACGACACCAAGGTAGCCGTCATCGGCTCGGGTCCTGCCGGCCTGGCCGCCTGCGGCGACCTGATCAAGATGGGTTACGACGTGACCGTATTTGAAGCCCTGCATGATGTGGGGGGGGTGCTGAAGTACGGCATCCCCGAGTACAGGCTCCCCAATGAGGTTGTCGACGTAGAGATAGAGAACCTCCGCAAGATGGGCGTTAAGTTCCGCACCAATTATATCGTGGGAAAAACTGCCACGCTCGACATGCTACGCGAACAGGGTTACGAAGCTTTCTTCGTGGGCAGCGGCGCCGGACTGCCCCGTTTCATGAACATCCCCGGGGAGAACAGCGTGGGGATTTACTCTTCCAACGAATATCTGACACGTATCAACCTGATGCATGCCACCGATCCCGACTACGACACGCCCGTGCATGACGGAAAAACCGTTGCCATCATCGGCGGAGGGAACACGGCCATGGACTCGGTGCGTACGGCCAGGCGGATGGGTGCCAAAAGGGCCATTCTTGTTTACCGCCGTTCGGAGGCTGAGATGCCTGCCCGTGTTGAGGAGGTCAAACATGCCAAAGAGGAAGGTGTGGAGTTCCTGACGTTGCACAATCCTGTCTCCTACGAGGCCGACGACCAGGGGCGCGTCAGGAAGATGGTCCTCCAGAAAATGGAGCTGGGCGAGCCCGATGCTTCGGGACGGAGAAGACCGGTACCCATCGAAGGGTCTGAGTTCGAGATCGATGTCGACGTGGTGGTGGTTGCCATCGGCGTATCCCCCAACCCGCTGATACCCCATGCCGTACCCGGCCTGGAGATGTCACGATGGGGAACGATCATCGTCGACAAGGAGACCATGCAGTCTTCCATACCCGACATCTTCGCCGGTGGGGACATCGTCCGCGGCGGCGCCACCGTCATCCTCGCCATGGGCGACGGACGCAGGGCTGCTGCTGGCATACAAAAATACCTCACCGAGAAAGCAAAAAAATAAATTTCACCTGTTACGCAACCTTTTGACCTGACCGGTCATCTATTAAACGAGGTTTGACATTTGGTACACGTCTGATTACTCTTGATGTTACCATTTTTAGCGACAGGGCTTCTTAAAGGTTGTATGGTTTCTAAGTGTCCTGTCGCATTTTGATGACAGTGTATTAGGGTTAGTGGAGAAAATGCCCCTGTTTTCAGGGGCATTTTGTTTTGGTACGCGCAGGGAAACAGAACAGGTCCCGTCAGCCCCGTCATAGCATCAGGAGTGTCCTCCCACAATGATACGCATGATCTTCAGGTTGAGGATGATGAAGCGAATGATCTGCAGCAGGACACATCTCCTTCTGAACCTTGTCGCTTTTGTCGGGAGCGGCGGATAAGCCTCGTCGTAATATACTTTGATCTTATTGTATGACATGATGATTGGTTTTTAGTTCGTGATCTATTCGGGTAGGAGCCACCAGAAAGGATATCCTTTGGCTTTGTGCAGGAACATATAGTGCAGGAGCAGTTTCATCCAGTGGCCTGCCAGTCCCACCTCACCCACCGTGTAGCTGATATCCCTCCCGAACTCGGGATATTTTTCCCAGTCGGGTACCACGGGAAAGACGGTCATGGTGGCGGCCATGCCTTTCCGCAGGCCGTAACCGGCAGAGACGATGCAGGCAGCTCCCATACGGGCCATGGATGCACGGTGTTTGAACTTTTTCTTTTTGTTCTTCACCAGGTCCACGATATTGAGGGCCACTACCTTCCCCATGACCCCTGAGGGCATGCCTGTGCGCGGGGGTGCCGGAAAAATGGGTGTGCCGTTCTTGCTCGTCATGGGCTTGGAGATGGAATGGGGCGGGGCAAAAGCAATGCCCGGTGCAAAAATATTTTCGTAGAGGGGTGACTGGTAGATGCCGGGCCAGTCGTCGGCACTCCACTCCTCAAAAGGTTTCTGTGTATAGTCGGCATCCACCTTCATCAGGCCGTTGGGGGCAAACAGTTTGTCCGTGATCTCCTCCCCTCCTTTTCCATAGGCTTTCATGCCGGCACCTGCAAAAGCAGGTATCAGCATGGCGAAATCATATTCTATCGCATGGTCCTCACCGTCGAGGTTCTCATAATAGATCTTGTGGTCATCCACCTTCTTCACGCCGGCTCTTTTGATCCATCTGATCTCATTCTCCGCCAGGATCGACTCGGTGAACACCTTGGTGGGGGTTACATACCCTCCTCTCTTGATGAAGGCACCGCCCATACCGAAATCCCCCACCTCGTACTCGTTGGTGATCCAGGTTATGTCGGCCTTGTCCTCCAGACCTCTTTTGCGTATCTCCCATGCCACGTTGAGAGTGTATTCAAAGGCGGCACCCTGGCAGGTGGCCATGGGATGACCCGTGCCGATGACGATCTTCTGCTGCTCCCCTTTTTCCATTTTGTCGAGGGTCTCCTGCAGCTTCTGCCAGGCATGTTCGGCATGCTGATAGGTACATACCGAGACGGTCCGTTTGCCGGGATCGAGTCCTTCGGTAGCTCCGAAGTTCAGGCGGGGTCCGGTAGCATTGACCAGGTAATCATACGGTATGTCCTCCGTCTGGTCTTTCCTGCCGGGATCCGTATAACGTATCCGCACAAAGGGCTTCTCACTCTTCCCGTCCCCTTCGGGGTGGATCGACTCGGCAAGAGCCTGCCTGAAATCGATCTTCCAGCGCTTGTACACCTTGCGCAGCTCGAAGGTCACCTGGGATGATTTCATCCTCCCGATGCCTACCCAAATATTGGAAGGCACCCACTGATACTTGCTGTTGGGGCTCACCACCACGACACTGTGCTGCCGGCTCAGTTTTTTCCTGATAAATGCCGCAGCGGTATGTCCGGCAATCCCTGCCCCGAGAACAACGATTTGTGCCATATCACTATCCTGTTTGGTTATTTACTTATGATTTTTCCATCATCTCTCTGAACTGCTCCAGCTCCTCCCCGATCTTTTTCCTGATCATGGGTTTGATCCACGGGAGGAGGATCCTCGTCCACAGATCTTTCGCTTTCACATCATAGGTACCTTCGATAATGGTCTGTTCACCCAGCCTGAAAAAGTACAGGTCCATCAGGATATCCGCATTTTCCGATGACATATTTACGATGAGATGTTTTTTCCATGTGATCCTGAGGATCTCCTCCACCACCGTGAAACGCCGCCCGTCGATGTTCAGGGTGAGGCGGTATTTGCTCCCCTCACAGAAAGGCATCCCCTGCAGATGGTCGATCTTCTCGAAGCCGCTCATCCACTGGGACAACCTCGCCGGATCGCCGAAGGTGATAAATACTGAGCTGAGAGGTTTTTTAATACCGGTACTGGTGGAGAAACTGATCTTTTTGACGAACAGACCGGGAAGAACG
>CAZYQV010000394.1:0-3281 GCA_964649775.1 uncultured Rikenellaceae bacterium | reverse complement strand
AGAAAGTAGCAGTGGTGGTGGGAGAAAAGTTCCTCTCCTGAATACTGATAACCGGTGCCCTGAATAAGTGTTAGATGCAATCACTTAAGTGCTTGCAACCGGGAGGACAAGGTTAAAAAGGTCGAAAGGTCAAAGAGGTTGAAGGGATTAGAGATCAGGGTTGAGGGTTTAGGGGGGATGGCGCAGGCTTTGTCCGCCGTAGTACCGGGACGGGACGGAGGCGGAGCGCAGGGGAGGAAGCTTGATGCTCGATGCTCGATGCTCGAAGTTCGAAGGGGTCGAAAAGTCAAAGAATAGCTAAAGTCTCCTAACTTTAGTCACTTCAAATCCCTAATGTACCGGCACAAAGCGCACTTCGAAGAGCTTCGGCCAGTTCTTGCCGGTGACGAAGATCCTTTTCCCCTGCGGGTCCCAGGCAATGCCGTTGAGCACATCGGTGTCGCTGTGGTACTCCTTGCGGGGGAGGATGCCGCGCAGGCTGATGCGTGCCAGCACCTTGCCACACGAAGGATCGATACGGACAATGTCGTCGGTCTGATAGACGTTGGCATAGATGGTGCCGTCGATATACTCCAGCTCGTTCAGCCGGTTGACGGGCCCCCGGTCGTCATAGACGCTCACACGGCGTTTGACCGAGAAATATTTCGGTTCCAGATAGTAGAGGTTGTTGGTGCCGTCGCTCATGATCAGGTACTCCCCGTCGGTGGTGAGGCCCCATCCCTGGGTCGAATATTTGAGCTTGCGTATCAGCGAGAATGTTTCCTTGTCATAGACGAAGCCGGTGCGGGAGGTCCAGGTGAGCTGGTAGATCTTATCCCCCAGGAAACAGATGCCCTCGCCGAAAAGATCGGGCGGTAGGTTGCGCGACTCTACCACCCTGCCGCTCTCCAGCTCCCATTTGCGGAGGGTGGATGATCCCCGCAGGCCCGTTCCTTCGTAGATATAGCCATCCTCATACACCAGGCCCTGCGTGTAGGCCTTGCGGTCGTGAGGATAGACCTTCACCACCTGATAGGTCATCTTCTCCGGCACATAGTCGGAGGTGAGGACAACATGGACGGCCTTGCTCCGCTGTTTCTTCCCCTCCCCGTAAGATACGGCCTTCAGCGCATGTACACCTACCGCCGCCTCCCTTGTGTCCCATACGCCCTGCACATGGCTGCCCGTATATATACCCAGACGAACATCATCCACATACAGCACCACCGAGTCGGGCACATCGGCACTGTCGCCGGCGGTCAGCTCGAAAGATACCGGCTTGCCCGCCTGGAAAGTGAGCTCACCTTTGGGCCGCAGAAAAACGATCTTTTTCTTCGGACGCGAGAAAAGAGCACCCTCCCGCTTCGTGCCCTCCTGCACGGTCACGGCCTCCTCCTTTTTTGCAATCCCTCTGTCACGGCATCCTCCCGCCGGCAGGGTGATTCCCCCCAGCAGAAAAAGCAGGAGCAGGTTGAGCAGCAGGCCCGACCGTCCTTTGCCGAAAAGTCCTCCGAACAACCGTTTTTTTCCCTGTCTCATGATCATCTCATTGCGCTGCTCCATCTCGTCGGGCACCAGCATCTTCCACACCTCGCCCCAGCCGGGAAACCCGCCCAGGTTCTTGTCGTCGATGTAGATATCCGCATCGATCTTACGGCTCACCGTCTCCTCGTCGAACACCTCCTCGGGGTAGTTCTTGTTGACGGCATAGAACTCTATGCCGTTGTTGCGGCAGAACTCCACGGCCTCCTCCAGCTCTTTGCCCGCACGGAAGGTCCACAGGATAAGACGGAAACCTTTCTTCTGCAACGCCTTGAGCGTCTCGAAAGCGAACAGCTTCACCTCTCCTATCTCAGGATATTTATGCTCGACGATCGTCCCGTCGAAATCGACAGCGATCCGCAGGTTCATCATATCATTGAACATCTCCATTTCCGTCCCTCTTTTTTAAGCCCCGTAAAATTAGTTAAAAATGATGAATTCCTTTACTTTTGCAGAACCTCTTCCCCGGGAGGTGCAAAAACGATGCCGATGAAAAAACACATCCCCAATACCATCACGCTGCTCAACCTGCTGTCGGGCTTCTTTTCCGTGGTGATGGCCTCCTCGGGCGACCTGACCACGGCAGCCTGGCTGATCGTCGCAGCGTCGGTCTTTGATTTCCTCGACGGTTTCTCGGCACGTATGTTAAAAGCATACTCCGAGCTGGGCAGGCAGCTGGACTCTCTCGCCGACCTGGTCAGTTTCGGCCTGGCGCCGGCTTTCATCCTGTACCGCATGCTGGCAGCTGCCGGCGGCGGCATCACCCTCGCCGGCGCTTTCCCGGAAGTCTCTTTCTTCCTACTCCTCTCTCCCGCCCTGCTGGTCGCTGCCGCAGCCCTGCGCCTGGCCCGTTTCAACATCGACCCTGCCCAGGAGACCTCCTTCTCCGGTCTCCCCACGCCGGCAGCAGGTCTTTTCTTCGCCTCCCTGCCTTTTGTTGCAGCCGAAGGTTTTGCCGGATGGATACCGCCCCTCGGCAACATGTGGGTGCTGGCAGCCCTGGCCCTCCTCATCTCCTTCCTGATGATCTCGCACCTGCCCCTCTTCTCCCTGAAATTCAAGGAAAGATCACCCCGTTCGGTCGTGCCTGCCGTCACCCTGGCCCTCGTCTCAGTGATCCTCTTTCTCCTCTTCTTCCTCAAAGCCCTCTTTCTTATCATTATTTTATATATTTTTATGGCACTGATACTGTATCTCTTTTTTCCGGAACATAAACCCCGCAGGTCATGAAATTCATCGCAGAAATAGACATCATGCCCCTCAAAGCCCTTCTGGACCCCCAGGGGAAAGCCGTCACACAGAGCATGAAAAAACTGGGATTCGACAATGTCTCCAACGTCCGCATCGGCAAGCACATCACCCTCGAGATAGAAGCCCCAAGCAAGGAGCAGGCCATGGAGCAGGTCAACGATGCCTGCCACAAGATCCTCTCCAACCCCATCATCGAAGGATACAACTACACCCTGAAAACACTGGAAGAATAGCTCTTGCGGCACTCCCTGCGGCAACCTCTGCCGCAAGGGACGGCTATACGTACCTGCCGGACCATCACAACCAGAAAAATAAAAAAAAGCTCCGCATGCGGAGCTTTTATATTTATACAGGTCAATACGGGATCAGGAAGAACTCTCTTCCTGACTTTTCAGGTTCTTCTCCATGGCCTTCACGGCCCGGAAAGAGAGGTAGTACCCCAGCCACAGGATGATGGGCCAGAGAATAAGATTGATGATCTGTGCCGTATACATGATGTTGTCTTTTAC
>CAZYQV010000393.1:0-9333 GCA_964649775.1 uncultured Rikenellaceae bacterium | reverse complement strand
GGAAGCCAGCCGTGTCCCCTCCTCCGCTACGAAAGAGAGAAGAGGGCCGCCCGTCTCGGCAGAGACCAGCAGGGTGGTCGCCTCGAAGTTGCCGTACGCATCGGAGAGCTGCTGATGTCCCGAACAGCCGGCCAACAGCATGAGCAGCACCACGCCGGCCATGTATCTGTTATTTCTTCGCTTCATAATCGTTCAGATTTCCTTTGATGACAAGATATTCTATTTTCTTTTCAAGCAGCTGCCTGCGGTGCAGGTTAAGCTGTATGCCGGCATTCTGCCAGGCAGTGAACTGCCGTTCATATTCGGCAGGGGTGATGGTGCCGCCGGACAGCTTGCCGGCATACTCCTCCGTGATCGCCTGCCGCAGAACCACCCGTTCGCTGTCCAGGGCGATGATCTCCTTCAGCTTGTCTATGTCTTCACCGACACGGACAAGGGAGGCGCGTATCTTCCTGTTGAAAAGTTCCTCCTCATGACCGATCATCTGTTGCTCGAAAGAGAGGATCTTCTTCTCCCGGCCGCTACGGTTCCAGTCCCAGATATTCCAGGTCAGCCGCGCCCCCACAAGATAAAAGGGTTTGAAATCCAGGTTGAGCGGGTTGAGCCCGGGACGGCCGTACCCCACCTGACCAAAGCCGTACAGCATGGGCCTGCGCTTCACCTGCTGCAGCCGTATGCCGGCATCCAGACGGGAGGCCTGCAGGGAGAACATCTTCTGCTCGGGACGCATGCCCGCCATACCGGCGGTCTCCGGCGGTGGTACGGTAAACACCAGGGCGGCAGAGAAAACGGTATCCAGGTACATGCCCAGGAGACGAACCACCGCCCGGCGGTCGTGGCGGTTGACCGTCATTTTCTGGCGTATGTCCAGCTGCGCTGCCTTCAGCACATTCACATCCCCCTGCAACAAGACCCCCTGACGGTGTGCCGTCTCGGCCTCTGCCAGGGCCTTCTCCAACTGCTGCATGTTCTGCCGGAGCATGGCATAGTTGTCGTCCAGAAAGAGTGCCGAAAAGAAAATATGGGCCAGATCCTGCTTAAAAGCATAGAGCTTCACCTCCAGGTCCTGCTGCCGTACCTCGTTCGACAGCTTCTCCACCGACCGTTCGTTCTTTACCGCCCCACCGTCGTAAATCATCTGATGAAGATCAAACGTCAGGGCATACTGGTCGTGATAGGGCTGCGGGAAGGTCACCCCGGGGATGGCCGGCTGGATATCGATGGTCACCACATCCGAATAATAGGAGGCCTGGGCCCCCAGGTCCATCTTCGGATACCAGGCACTTTTCAGGCTTTCATCCTTCAGGATGATCTCCTGTTGCAGGAGGGGCCTGCCCCCGGTGAGCGGAAAACGCTCAGTGGCCAGCCGGAAACAGGCGGGCAGGGAGAGCGTATCGCCCCCCTGCGCCATGACCACCGGTAAGGACAACAATCCGGCCAGCCACAGGAACAACACTTTGCGATAGGATCTCATTTTCTTTATCCCTCTCAGAATTAAAAAGATATAACCAAAGTTTTTCAAACTTTATTAAAACTTTAAAAAGTTTAATATATGTAATACAAACTCAATCAGTCATATACTAAAACATAACTACGTAGATAACTACGTAGTTGTCTACGTAGTTCGGATTATCTGTGCAATATATCTTTCTGATAATCCTGATATTGCATATACCTGCTCCCGGAGGGTTGAAGGAGGGCATTCCCTCAACGCCATACCAGTTTTTTCTCCTCGCCATCCGGCCCCGTATTGCCTGCCAGGGCATGGAGACGAAAACGGCCCTCCTCCGGAGCAAGGAGTGCTTCGATCCACCCTACGGGATCCTCATCCCGGAAATTGTATCCCATGGCAGGCAGGTTGATCAGATGGATCCCTTCATGTTCGTCGTAGCGGTAGACATGGGAATGACCATAGAAAACAGCTTTTACCTGCGGACGGGGAGTGATGATCCGCAGGAAACGGTCGGCATCGGCCAGCGATCCATCACTGTCATCAAGGGTATGATGCAAAAACAGGAACACCGGTTTTTCGGCATGATCTTTCAGATACGATGCCAGCCAGTCGCGTTGTTCTTTCCCCAGCAGTCCCAGGGCCGGAGAATGATTGGTATAGATCAGCGAATCAAGCAGGATCAGACGCATTGCCGGATATTCGATCACCACAACATATTTGTCTGCAACCGCCGCTCTTTCTCCGGGCGTCTCCGGAAAAACCTCCAGAAAGTTTTTCCGCACATCATGATTGCCCAGAGCCATCGCCACTGGCAGGCGCCCGGAAAGAGGATCCAGCAACCCTTTCAGTGCGGCATAATCCCCGGGCTTCCCCTCCAGACGGGCCAGATCGCCCGTGATGACCGCCAGATCCTGTGACACTTCCCCGATCTGTGCAACACCCTTCTCCAGGTTCCTGTAAGGATAAAACCCCCGGTAATGCTCTTCCCTCTCACCGGGAACATGCGTGTCGGACAACAATGCCAGCCTGACCTTCTTCTTCCCGCCGGCCGCTATGGTGGAGGGGAAAAGGGTCATCGTCATCAAAGCACCCGTACCTCCCGCCATCATTTTCAAAAACTGCCGCCGGCTTTTCTTCTGATAAATGTATGGCATACCTCCGGATTTTGGGATTTATGCAAGGTACAAATATTTTTTATCTCTTCTTCTTCCGGCTCCTTACTTTTTTCATTACTTCATAAAGCTGATACTCAGCAATATATGTGTTTTTAAAAGAATATTCTGAAATTTTTAGTATTATGTATTGCATAGTATTATATATTTTTTATATCTTTGCAATGGACATTATAATGTAATAACATGTATTAAAGACTCCAAGAAGATGAAAAAAACGATCACGATCAATCTGGGAGGCATGGTTTTTCATATTGATGAAGATGCCTACCGGCTGCTGGAAGAGTATCTGCGTTCAATAGGCGATCATTATGCGAATGATCCTGCTTCGGAGGAGATCCTTGAAGATATCGAAGCCCGGATGGCCGAACTGTTCCGGGAGAAAATGTCGCCAAATCAGGAGGTCATCACCCGGGAAGAGGCGCAGGAGGTCATCCGCACCATGGGATATCCCGAGGATTTCCTGGAGGAGGATCCTTCGGCGGCATACGGGCGCAGGCAACGGATACATTACCGCCGTATCTACCGCGATCCCGACAACCGCATCCTGGGGGGTGTCTGCGGCGGCCTGGGAGCTTATTTCAATATAGACCCGCTGGTTTTCCGTTTGCTCTTCATTGCGGTAACCCTGCTGGGGGGTGCCGGCATCCTGTTGTACATCATCTTCTGGATCATTGTCCCCGAGGCAAAGACCACGTCTCAGAAGCTGGAAATGCGCGGGGAGCCGGTCAACGTTTCCAACATTGGTAAAAAGGTAAAAGAAGAGACCGGTAATTAATTATTGTTCCATCCCGAAAACCGAAGATCATGGTCATGAAAATAGAAAATGCACAGGCACAGATGCGCAAAGGGGTGCTGGAGTACTGCATCCTTTCCATCATCTCACGCAACAGTTGTTACGCCTCCGATATCCTGAGAGAACTGAAGGAGGCGAAGATCATTGTGGTGGAGGGGACCCTCTACCCCATCCTCACTCGCCAGAAGAACGCCGGGCTGCTCAGCTACCGCTGGGAGGAGTCGACCCAGGGACCACCGCGAAAATATTACGAGCTGACCGACACCGGAAAAGATTATCTCCGGGAACTGGACAAAGCCTGGAAAGAGCTTATCGACGCCGTGGATACGATCAGGAACAAAAAAAAATAACCCGCCATGAAAAAAACGATCAAAATAAGTCTCCAGGGCATGGTCTTCTTTATTGATGAAGATGCCTACCCGGAACTAAAGCAGTATCTCTCCGACATAGGCAACCGTTTTGCTTCCGGCGAGGAACGGGAGGAGATCCTCCAGGACATAGAAACGCGCATCGCCGAGATCTTCACCGACCGGCTGGCCGGCAAAAGGGAGGTGGTAAGCGCTGCCGATGTCTCAGCGATGATCGGTCTGCTGGGACGGCCGGAGGACATCTTCGACAGGGAGGAGCATGAAGAGACGGCCGCCGCCGGAGGATCCTCTCACGAGACGGCTCCTGGCCGCAAAGCCCTTTTCCGCGATCCCGACAACGCCGTGCTGGGAGGTGTCTGCGGCGGGCTCGGCGCATATTTCAACGTCGATCCTGTCTGGTTCCGTGTGGCATTCATCGTGCTCACACTGCTCTATGGTGCATCCGTCCTGGTCTACCTGGTCATGTGGCTGATCATCCCCGAAGCCCGGACAACGGCCCAGCGGCTGCAGATGATGGGTGAGCAGGTCAACCTGAGCAACCTCAGCAAAAACATCAACCAGGAGTTTCACAAGGTCAGGGACAACCTGAAACACTTCCCGGAGAGCGACGGCTACCGCCGTTCCCGCAATGCCCTGCAGGAGCTGTTCCGCGTGGTGGGCGAGATCATCATGGTACTGCTTAAGATCGCCGGCATCATCCTGGGCATCACCTTTGTGCTGGCCGGCATGATCATCCTGGTGGCCCTGTTGAGTACTTTCTTCTTTCATTTCACCCGGTTCTTCCCCGAGCTGGCGGTGGGCACCTCTTATTATATGCCGGATATCCTGGCGCTCTTCACCCGGCCGGAGAACGTACCCTACATCCTCGGCAGCCTCATCCTCACCCTGGGCATCCCCCTGCTGGCACTGGTTTACGGAGGCATTAAACTGATCTTCAACATACGCACCCACAACCATGTCGCGGGCGTGACCTTCCTGGTTATCTGGCTGATCAGCGCCATCAGCCTGGCGCTCTTTGTTGCCGATATTGCCTCCAACTATACCGAGAGGGCCCTGATCACCCAAACTGTGCCGTTAAAGACCGCTCCTTCCGACACCCTCTTTGTCGGTGTCCTTCCTTCCCGGAACGGGGAGGTTGAAGAGATGATCTCATTCGACCGGAACAGTATTTACCGGGACACCAAAAGCGGCCGGCTGCTGAGCCGTCCCGAGTTGCACATCCTTTTCTCCGGCGGCAGCACCCCCGAGCTCGAGATCCAGCGGCGGGCCCATGCCAACTCCAAAAAAACGGCCATCCGGCGGGCCGACTCGATCCGGCTCGGCCTGACGGTCAACCAAAACCACATCCTGCTGGATCCTTATCTGCGTGCCGGGAAGATATGGTATGGAGAGGAGGCGGATTACCGTCTGCGGGTGCCGGCAGGCACCGTCATCTGCCTGGAAGAAGAGCTGCGGGAGATCCTGGATTATTATATCCCAAACGATCAGCATCTGCTGGGATATCACCTGGCCGGCAGATGCTGGGTAATGACGGAAGAGGGATTAAAAGAGGGCAACTAATCCACGGTTCGCAACGATCGGTTTGGTACTCCATTACTATGAACCATCAACCACGAACTACGAACCACTAACCACGAACTACGAACCACTAACTACTTGTTCACCAGCACAAACGCCCCCCAGAAGAAAGGAGCCGGATACTCTTTCTTGATCTCCCTCTGGGCTTGCAGGAAGGCTTTCTGTTTGTCTCCTGTCTGCAGCCAGTAAGTATAAAAGAGGGACATCAGTTTTTGTGTTACGACATCGCTCACCTGCCACAGGGAGATCATCACCGAGGAGGCGCCGGCCAGCTGAAAGGATCGCTGCAGTCCATACACCCCCTCACCGTTCTGCACCTCGCCGAGCCCTGTCTCGCAGGCACTCAGCACCACCATGTCGGTGCCGGAAAGGTCCATCATGGAGGCCTCGTAAGCATTGAGGATGCCGTCATCTTTTCCGGCGGACGTGAGAGAGTCGAGGTTCTGGATCGTCTTGTCGGCACCGGTGAAAAGGAGTCCCGACCGCAGGAGGGGGTTGGTGACGGCACGCTGCGGCTCAATGCCGAAGATCTTCTCCTGCGAAGGAGGAATGTCCGGCAGGAAATAACCGTGAGTGGCCAGGTGCAGCAGTCGCGGCCGCCGCACACCGCGTATCTTTTCCTCGGTGGCCTGCTCTTTCAGGAACAGGGTGGTCTTCCAGCCTTTTGTCCGGAGGATTTCGTTTACTTTCTTCACCTCTTTCTCCGTCCCCGGCAACGGCGGTAACGGCATGTCTTTCATCCTGTCCCAGTCGAATCCCAGATCATACTGCGGATTGCCGGCAAGGACGGCAGTGTTTCCGGTCTTTTTCCCCGCCGTTTTTTTCAGTGTCAGGAGGTCCCGGGTGTTGGTCAGGTAGCAGACCGCATGTCTGTCCACCACGAATGATCCGTCGGCAAACTGCAGGGTGTTGATGTTGACAAAGTTGTAAATACCGTCGGGAGAGACATACAACATCTGTTTGTCTTTCACCGCCTTCTCCACAGGGCCCCAGAAGACCGCGGCAAAAGGGACTTTCTCTTTGGCCTGCTGCATGGCACGGCGGTACCCGGCGATCTGCTCCTTTTCCAGCCCGTTGCCTGCCGGAAGAGTGATGATCTGAGGTCTCTCCTGCTCCTTTGTCACCACCAGTGCCAGGTATCTCACCGCCGTATCCCGGCGGTAATGATCATAGCCTGCCAGCCGCACCAGTTCCACCAGCGCCTCTTTCTCCCCCAGTTTTTCCCGTATCTGTTCATATCCGTCCTGTTGCTTCTTCTCCTGACCGAAGAGCCCTGACCGGGCGGATAGCTCTTTCTCCAGTCCCGCCGCAACATTCTCCAGCGAATCTACATTGATGCCGTTGCTGCGTATCTCCTCATTCGTCATGGAATAGACCGTTCCCAGGTACTGCCGCAGATCGAGCCACCGGTTATAAACATCTTTCAGCTCCCTGTCGTCCCCCCGGAGGATCCTGTCACGCAGCCGGCTGGAGGTGTTGAGCAGCAATGCCTTGGTGGCGATGCGGTAGTCATAGAAAGCAACGGCCACCTCCGGCACCTTGTCGCCGGCCTCGAGAGAAAAATTGAAAAAACGCTGGAAACGCGGGCTGATGGTGTGCCAGAAACTGGCCTGGCCATATTCGCTGAGCGCCGGGAAGTACCGGTTGATCTGGGCAATATACTCATCCAGCACGGTACGGTAGGCTTCAAAAGCTTTTGCATAATCTCCTTTCTCCCATTCCAGGATGGCGCGGGCCTCCTCCAGCCCGGCCAGACGCGGATGATGCTCCGGCAGGCTGCTCCTGAGCACCTGGTACGCCCTTTCTATTTCGGGCCCGGCTTTTTCAGGTTGGTTCATAAACAGATGATACCTTCCCATGTCGGCCATGGCGCCGGCCCACGAAGGATGGGAGGTGCTGAATTTCTTTTCATAGATTTTCAGCGCTTTGTTGAGAAGATCCTCCACCCTGTCATACTCTCCGTTCGCGAGGTACAGTCCCGCCAGGTTCTGAAGCATCACGGCATAGTCGGGATGTTTGGTGCCGAGTCTTCTTTTCTTGATGGCGATGGCCTCGAGGAAGATCTTCTCTGCTTCGGCTTTCTTTCCTTCGGCTTCGTACAGCATGGCAAGGTTGACCTTCATCCTCACAAAGTTGGGAGATTTGCTGCCGATGTTCTCCTCTGCCACTGCCAGGGCACGGGTCATCAGCTTCTCCGCTTTTTCGTATTTCCCCAGTTGCTGGTTGAGCACTGCCAGGTTGTTGAGGATGACGGCATAGGCTGTCGACGCTTCCCCCAGTGATCCTTCGGTGAGCGTGAGGGCCCTCGTCAGGTAGTTGTCCGCCTCGGCATAACGGGCTGTCTCCTTGCAGAGGACACCCATGTTGTTGCAGGAGGCTCCCAGCGGCCCCGGGTCCTTCAGCTCTTCCCGCAGATCAAGGGCCCGGCTGTTCATCTCCTCCGCCTCATAATAACGCCCTGTCGTCTGGAAGAGCAGACCCAGGTTGCTCAGCACCAGGGCATATTTCTCCGTCCGGTCTTTTCCTTCCGACTTCAACAGCAGGAGGGCCCTGAGAAAAGAGTTCTGCGCTCCCTGATAATGGCCGGTAGCATACAACAGCTCACCCGTACGGTTGAAATCATCGGCATCCATTTTTTCCAGTCCCGCCTCTATCTTCTCATCCACCGTGCCGGGGCGGGCAGCAAAACCAATGAGCGAACGTTTGTAGGTCTCGAACTTGTCCTCGGCCTCAAAAAATCCGGAGTTATCACTGAAAGAGACCGCATAATTCAGTTCGGCCGGGTCGTACGACTCGCTCCACCGCACAATACGGCTACGCAGGGAGTCTTCCAGCATTTTCGCCCTTTTCTTCGCAATGTGGACGGCCTCTTTCTTCGCCTGTTTGAGCAGCTGCTCTTTGAGGGACTTCCAGTTCTGGGCATATCCGCCGGCCGGAAAAAGGAGGAACAGGAAAAGAAGCGGGAGATATCTCTTTTTCATGGTCACATTTTTTTCTTTCCTGTCGCCAGGCTTACAACAACAACCGCCAGCAGGGCCAGCACGAAGGAGACGAAACGCACGGAGACAGCCTGGTCAAGCTGTTCTATCTCCGACCAGATGATGGTCACGGCGGTCCCGGTGATCATGCCGGCCAGGACACCCTGCCAGCTTGTTCTTTTCCATTTGAGCAGCAGCAGGAGGGCCGGTCCGAAGGAAGCCCCCAGGCCCGACCAGGCGTAGGAGACCAGGCCGAAGACGAGCTTGGAGGAGGTGACGGCAATGACGAAGGCAAAGAGCCCCACAGCCACGGTGATGATACGGCTGAGGAAAAGCATCTTTTTATTGGTCAGCTCTTTTTTCAGTGTCTGATGATAAAAATCTTCGATCACCGACGAGGTGATCACCAGCAGCTGGCTGTCGGCGGTGGACATCATGGCCGCGATGGCCCCGGAGATAAAGATGCCTGCCAGCCATGCCGGCAGGAAGTCGTTGGCCAGGGCAGGCATCACCTGCTCCACGTCCCGGAAATATCCCTCCCCGTACATGGCCAGGCCCACCAGGCCGATGACAAAAGCTCCCGTGAAAGCGGGGATGGCCCATGCGATGGCTATACGGCGGCTGATCCTGATCTTGCTGCTGTCTTTGATGGCCATGAAACGCGTGAGCAGGTGCGGCTGCCCCATGTATCCGAAGAACCAGCTCAGCCCGCCGATCACTACACTCACCGCCGCCAGGCCTGTGGCCCCGCCCGTGAGACTGGAATAATGCGGTCCGGCCAGATGCACCGCCTCACGCAGCGAGTGACCCGTGGCACCGATCTCTATCAGTCCGATCACCGGCAGGATCACCAGCGTGCCGATCATAATGATCCCTTGGATGAAGTCGGTCCAGGCGACGGCAAAAAATCCGCCCATCATGGTATAAAAGATAATCACCACTGCCCCCAAGACGATGCCCCAGAACTGCGGGATGCCAAAGGTGACGA
>CAZYQV010000392.1:0-5812 GCA_964649775.1 uncultured Rikenellaceae bacterium | reverse complement strand
GAGACCTGCTCGCCGGCACGATAGACAGCTGGCTCCTGTGGAAGATGACCGATGGCAAGGTGCATGCCACCGACTATTCCAATGCATCGCGGACCATGCTGTACGACATCGGATCGCTCCGGTGGGACGAAAAACTGCTTGGGATCTTTGACATACCCGCTGACATGCTGCCTGAAGTACATCCGTCGTCCCATCATTTCGGCGATTTTGTATTTGAGAATGTTGCCATCCCCGTGGCAGGCATCGCCGGCGACCAGCAGGCGGCTCTTTTCGGTCAGGCCTGTTTTGCCCCGGGTGAGGTGAAGAATACATACGGCACAGGCTGCTTCATGCTCATGAACACCGGCACCGATATACGCTATTCGGAAAACGGTCTGCTGACCACCATCGCCTGGGGACTCGACGGCAAGGTGTACTATGCCCTCGAGGGCAGCGTTTTCATTGCCGGCGCTGCCATACAATGGCTGCGTGATGCACTGGGCATCATCGATACGGCTGCCGATACGGAATATTTTGCCAACAAAGCCGAGGGGGATGATGTATATGTCGTGCCCGCCTTTGCCGGCCTGGGAGCCCCTTACTGGGATATGTATGCCCGCGGCGCGGTCTTCGGGCTCACCCGCGACACCGGCAAGGCCCACATCATCAAGGCCACCCTGCAGTCGCTGGCCTACCAGTCGAAAGACCTGCTGGACGTCATGGAAAAAGATGCAGGCATCAACCTCGCCTCCCTCAAGGTGGACGGCGGCGCCGTGGCCAACAACTACCTCATGCAGTTCCAGGCCGATATCCTCGGCATACCCGTCGAACGACCCGTCATCACCGAGTCGACGGCACTGGGCGCTGCCTTCATGGCCGGCATCGGGAGGGGCTTCTGGAAACAGGAGGAGATCCTGCAGAACAGGAAGATAGACAAAGAGTTCCGCCCGGCGATCTCTCCCGCGAAAAAGCAGCAGCTGCTGGCAGGATGGAAGAAAGCGGTGGAACGCACCCGCGGATGGACAAAAGACGAACATTGAATGATGAATGATTCTGGCAGTAAAGGGTTCAGTCACCTGCATAGGGAGAAGATCCTCAGTGATCTGTCGTCCCGGGAGTTCGATGTGGTGATCATCGGCGGAGGGATCACGGGAGCCGGCATCGCCCTGGATGCTGCTTCCCGCGGACTGACGACGGCCCTGATAGAAAAAGGCGACTTCGCCTCGGGCACGAGCAGCCGTTCCACCAAGCTGATCCACGGCGGTCTGCGTTACCTGAAGCAGCTGCAGATACATGTAGTGGCCGAGACAGGCCGGGAGCGTGCCGTGGTGCACCGTCTGGCGCCTCACCTGGTGGTGCCCCGGAAGATGATCCTGCCTGTACTGAAAGGCAGCAGCATGGGCATGGGGATGATCTCCCTGGGCCTGTGGCTCTACGACCTCCTGGCAGGAGTGAAAGGCTCTGACAGGAAAAGGATGCTGGGCAGGGAGGAGACCCTGCGGAAGGCCCCTCTCCTGCCGGCAGACAAGGTGAAAGGAAGCGGTTACTATGCGGAATACATGACCGATGATGCCCGCCTGACCATCGAGGTGATCAAGACGGCCGCACGTCAGGGCGCCCTCTGCATCAATTATGCGGAAGTCACCGGCCTCCTGTATGATCAGCAGGGGACCGTCAGCGGCGTGACATGTCATGACAGGAAAGAAGGAAACACCTTCAGCGTCAGGGGGCGTTTTGTGGTCAATGCTGCCGGTCCCTGGGTCGATGACCTGCGACGCAAAGACAACTCCCTGAAAGGCAAACATCTGTTCATCACCAAAGGGGTGCATCTGGTTTTCGACAAACAGAGATTTCCTCTGAACAATCCTATCTATTTTGATATCCCCGACGGCAGGATGCTCTTCCTGATCCCGCGTCACGGCATCATCTATGCCGGCACCACCGACACGCCCTACCACGGCGACAAGGACGACCCGCCCGTCACCCGTGAGGATGTGGATTACATCCTCAACGCCATCAGGTATATCTTTCCCGGCATTTCCCTTTCGGAGCAGGATGTGCTCTCCTCGTGGGCCGGCATACGTCCGCTCATCTATGAAGAGGGTAAATCCGCCTCGGAGATCTCCCGCAAGGATGAGGTATTTATTTCGGAGCATGGTCTCATCTCCATGGCCGGGGGAAAACTGACGGGTTACCGCAAGATGGCGGAAAAGGTGGTGAACACGATCGTCCGCAGAGGAGGGAAAGAGAAAAGAAAGTGCAGGACCAAAGAGATCCCTTTGACGGAGGAGCCCTTCTCTTCCCTCGCAGAGGTGCGGGAGTATCTTGATGAGATCAGGGCGCGTTACGGCATGTATGACCAAAACGAGCTGGAAGAGATGGTGATGAAATACGGCAGGAAGGCCGGCAGCATCCTTGCGCAGGCAGCCGCCGTAAAAGAAAAGCTCATCCTGGCGGAGGCCGCCTACACGATCGACAACGAGATGGTTTACCATCCGCTCGATTTCCTGGAGCGGCGCAGCGGACGCCTCCTCTTCGACATGCAAAGGGTCAGGGAAGAGAGAGACAGCATACTGAACCTTTTCGCCGGACGGTTTGGCTGGGATGCGGAGACCCTCCGCCGCGAGAAGGAGACCGTAAATAAACGCATCCGTGAGATCACACCTCCTTTTGTAGGAGAAAAAGGATCCTCTTCTATTTGATGATCACCGGATGTGCCATCCGCTGCGCATCGTCATCGATCACCTTCTTAAAGAACTCCGGATCGGCAAAACGGGGATCCTGTTTTTCCCATCCCGAATAGAAACAATATGATGTCGGCCGGTCTTTGTGGAGTTTAAGATTCACCATATAAGTGTTGACGATCCCTTTTCCTTCTTCGGGGGCATTGATGGTCGCTATCAGCTCATCGCTTCTCACGAGGATGGCCATGCCGAGTTTTTCCCCTTCATAAGCCTGGTTGCAGTGGGTGGCAAAGAAGACATACCTGTCGTTGGGCTCGCCGGTATACAGGGAGTCACAGTGTCTGACGATCCCTGTGATCAGTGATTCACTGCCTGTGAGCCCTTTGACGGTGATGCTGCTCCGGTAAAAATGGGTACCTCCCCGGATGCTGATCTCATCGACGATATCATAGACATTGCCGCCGGCTTTCCATCCGTAATATCCCAGCCGGAAAATTGCGCGCAAAGGACCGTCGGCGACACGTTCGTAGGTGCCTTCCCGGGGCAGGTCGACTCGTCGGACAGAGTCGTTGACCATCAGGGCAATGGCGCCGGCACCGAGAGAGTTGCCTACCTTGAGGATGTCCATCCCCCACTCTTTCAGCACATGATACGAGTGAGGGATCAACCCTACGCTGTCGAGCACCATCCGCGACACCCTTTTCCCGAAGATATCGATCCCGTTGCGGGCATCGTAGTAATTCCGGAACCCCACCTTATCGTTTTCCCAGGCAGGACCCTCCATCTGAAAAGCATGCTGCGTGCTGGGCGAGTCGGTGGAGCGGAGCCTTTTGGCATGGTCCAGCTCCTTATGTTCCGGATAGTTGGCAAAGCGGATGTTGGCCCTTTGTGGGAAAGAAGGCATCTCTTCCGGCAGCACAAAGCCGACCTTCAGTGTTTTCACCTCGCGGGGAGCCAGGTCGACCAGCAAAAAGAGTTCATCCCATGTGCCGTCTTTGTCCAGGTCGTCGGCCTGTGAAGGGATCACCTCTCCCGCTGCATCTTTCAGCAGGGGTACTTTCCCTGCGGGGATGCCCCCGGCCAGGGAGTCGAGAAAAGCGCGGCGGATCACCACCGCCTCATCGGGCCGGTTCATGCCGGCAGGGTTTTCGATCGTCAGGGTCACCGTTCTGTTGCCCGAACAGGAGAACAAGAGGCCCGCAATCATGATCAGGAAAATTCCTCGTTTCATTTTATTGTTTTTCAAGGTTATACAGGATGATCTCACTCCTCTCCCGCATGGCTGCCGAGGGTGGCCAGGATCCCTCCGTCAACATAAAGCACATGTCCGTTGACGAAGTCGGATGCTTTGGACGCCAGGAAGATAGCTGCTCCGGCCAGCTCCTCCGGCCTGCCCCACCGGCGGGCGGGAGTGCGTTTGATGATGAACTCGTTGAAGGGATGTCCCCCCACACGTATGGGGGCCGTCTGCTCGGTGGCGAAATAGCCGGGGCCGATGGCGTTGGCCTGTATGTCATAGCGGGCCCATTCATCCGCCATCTCCCTGGTGAGCATCTTGAGCCCTCCTTTTGCGGCGGCATAAGCACTCACCGTATTGCGCGACACCTCACTCATCATGGAGCACATGTTGATGATCTTGCCGCCGGCCTTGCGGCGGATCATGCTCCTGACCACATGCCTGGCCATGATGAAAGGACCCACCAGGTCTACCTCCAACACCTCCCGGAAATCATCCACCTCCATCTCGAGCATGGGGGTACGTTTGATGATGGCGGCATTGTTGACCAGGATGTCCACCGGCGCCACCTCTTTTTCTATCTTCTCCAGTGCCGCGATCACCTCGGGCTCCTTGGTGACGTCAAAGAGGTAAGTTGCCACAGCGATCCCTTTGGCGGCATACTCCTCCCTGGCCTTTTCCAGTCTCTCTTTGTTATGACCATTGATGACCAGTGCGGCGCCGGCTTCTGCCAGTGCTGTTGCGATGGCCATGCCCAGCCCGTGGGTACCTCCCGTAACCAGGGCCGTTTTTCCTGTAAGGTCGAATAGTTCAAGTCCCATAGCTGTAAAGTGTTTATTTCAGGTCGGTTGGTTCGGCAAAGTCCATGTCCCCGTAATCCAGGTTCTCCCCGGCCATGCCCCAGATAAAGATATAGTTGGAGGTGCCGGCAGCAGCATGTATCGACCAGGGGGGTGAGATCACCGCCTGCTCGTTGCCCAGCCAGATATGACGGGTCTCCTGCGGCTCTCCCATGAAGTGACAGATGGCCTGGCCTTTCGGTACGTTAAAGTAAAAATATACCTCCATGCGGCGGCTGTGGACATGGGCAGGCATGGTGTTCCATACGCTGCCCGGCTTCAGCTCGGTCATGCCCATCTGCAGCTGGCAGGTATCCACCACGCCATGCACCAGCAGTTTATTGATCTGCCGGTGGTTGGACTCTTCCGGCGACCCGAGGGTCACCACTTCGGCATCGGCGAGGGTCACCCTTTTCACAGGGTAGGCAGTGTGGGCATTTGCAGAGTTGAGATAGAAATGTGCCGGCCGGCGGGGGTCCTTGCTGCGAAAGATCACTTCTTTCACGCCGCGCCCTACATACAACGCATCTTTGTACCCCAGCGCATGCTCCCTGCCGTCGGTGACGACCACCCCGTCGCCCCCTACATTGATGATCCCCAGCTCACGCCGCTCGAGGAAATAATCCGCCTTCAGCGGATCGATGGGCTCAAGGAGAAGATCACCTCCGGCGGGCACTGCCCCTCCCACGATGAAACGGTCGTAAAAAGAGTAGACCAGGTTGATCTCATCCGGCTGCATGATCCTTCCGGCGAGGAACTCTCTCCTGAGACGTTCCGTATCGTACGACCGTGCATCACCGGGATGTACTGCATAACGTATCTCGTAATTTGTTGCCATGGTATTTGTATTTATTTGTTAGAAGATATATCTCTAGATGTTGATTCCCGGAACAACACCTCCGGGTTGAGCATCACCTTTCCCGGAGGACCGGCATCTCCCTTCACCTCACGCAGGAACAGGTTCATGCAGTATTTTCCCATTTCGTTGCTCTGCTGGTCGACGGTAGTCAGCGAAGGCCTGATGTAAGAGGTAAATTTCTCATTGCTGAACCCCGCTACTCCGAAATCCTGAG
>CAZYQV010000391.1:0-4477 GCA_964649775.1 uncultured Rikenellaceae bacterium | reverse complement strand
GGACTGGCCGGCTACGGTTTTGTCAACAATTTCTCATACGTCAACAATGCGGACGAGGAGGCCCTCACCGGCGGTTTCGGCGGACTGTTGTTCGAACCCGTCTTCTGGTCCCGTTACCCGGTCCATCTCACCCTCCCGCTCATCATCGGTGCAGGAGGCATCACCTACCTGAAAGACACGCCCGCCTGGTATGACTATCAGCCCTATCCCTCCTCAGCTTTCTTCGTCATCATCCCCGGAATGGAACTGGAACTGAACATCGTGAAGTTCTTCCGCATAGCCATTGGTGTGGATTACCGCATCACCCCGGATATCGAGCTGAAAGACGTGCTGGGCAACAGACTTACCGACCCCGGTGTGATGCGGGGTTTTTCGGGGCACCTGGTCCTGAAGTTCGGGAAATTCTGATCTTCCCGCGGTCTTTCCGGCTTATTCGGCTACGGGCAGCCACACCCGCATGCCGTGGTTGCCGCGGTGGTCCCACGCATAGTAAGGGATCATGGTCAGGGGGATGGTATCGCCGCCGGATGTCAGGGCTTTCCCTGTAAGGATCACCATGTCGTGTCCTTCGATAAAGTCCTGCCTCATCTCCGGTGCCGGCCGCATCTCTTCAGGCAGGAGGATCTGCCAGGGATGCACCGGTTCGTCCGTCCCTTCCACACAATAGACCAGCGGACCGCGCTCTATGGCCACTTTTCCTCGGTCGTCGGCCACGCGCCTGTCGGCCACAACCCTTCTTGCCGGCATGGGCATCTCCATCACCAGGGTGTCGCCCTCCCGCCAGCGGCGTGACACCACGGCATATCCTCTCTTGATGGGAGGATGTATCTCCTGTCCATGAAGACGGAACCTCACCTGTGAGGTATCCTCCTCCTCAAAGCGGTACAGGCGGCCGTCGATGATCCTGCCCTGGGCCCAGCCGGGCACACGCACCATGAAGACGGCCGGCAGGGCATCTCCGTGATAGACGAATGTCACATCTCCCTGCCACGGATACTGTGTGATCTGTTCCAGCGTGAACCCTCTGCGTCCCAGGGGGATCTCCGCCCTGCTGGGCATGAAGAGGTTGATGAAAAGGGTGTCCTCGCGGACAGCATAGACATACCCAGGCAGGGAGGGGATGAACCGCACTATGTTCACCGGGCAACAGGAACAGTGGAACCAGGGCGACCTGGCCGTCAGGCCCATATTGAATTTCCACAGGCCGTCCGACTCCAGGGGGTTGGGATAGAAGAAACGGTTGCCGGTGAGCGCTATGCCTGAGAGGAAGCCGTTGTAGAGTGTTCTTTCGAACACATCCATGAACTTCGCATCTCCTTCGAGGAGGAACATGCGGTGGTTCCACAGCATATTGGCCACGGCGGCACAGGTCTCGTTGTAGGCCGTGGCGTTGGGCAGCTCATAAGCCTCTCCGAACCCTTCTATGCGGCGGCGGGCTCCCACACCGCCGGTGAGATAGATCTTGCGGTCAACCACATCCTGCCATATCCTGTTGAGAGCAGGCAGGTAGGAGGTGTCGCCGGTGAGGGCCGCCACGTCGGCCACGGCAGAGTAAAAATATCCGGCACGCACCGCATGGCCGCGGGCCTCCGTCTCCTGACGTATGGGCAGGGAGTCCTGGTAATAGGGACCATACAGCCGGTGGCCGGCGGCGTTGCCCCGCTGGTCGACGAAGAACTTCGCCAGATCAAGATACTTCTTCTCACCCGTCACACGGTAGAGCTTCACCAGGCCGATCTCTATCTCCTCATGTCCCGGCACACCCATGTTCTTCCCGGGGCCGAAGACCGAGCAGACCAGATCGGCATTCCTCAGCGCCACATCCAGCAGGGTGCGTTTCCCCGTAGCCCGGTAGTAAGCCACTGCGGCCTCATACAGATGCCCCACATTGTAGAGCTCGTGAAAATCTTTCAGGTGGGTGAAGCGCTTCTCCCCTGCCCCGTCGGCCGCCATCGTGGGGTCGATGGTGCGGTTGGTATAGAGATAACCATCCGGCTCCTGCGCCGCCACAATGAGGGAGATGATGCTGTCGGCATATTGCTCCAGAACAGGATCGGGGTGCTGGGACAGCGAGTAAGCAGCCCCCTCGATCACTTTGTAGAGATCGGAGTCGTTGAAAAAGATCCCCTCAAACCTGCCTTTCTGCAGCTTCCCCGCCTTGGCGAAGTTGCTGATGCGACCCGTCTCTTCACACTTGCGGAAATCATAGGGAATGGTCACCTTCCGGTTGATCTCCAGCCTCTCCTGCCAGAAACCCTGCTGCAAATGCACCTGCGTGAAAGGCACCGGCCGGATGGGATAGTCATGCCCCTCCTGCCGGCGACAACCGGAGAGGATAAGAATAACCAATACAGAGAAAAAGATCTGTTTCATCATATCTTTGATTTTTATAATCCGTACCCCTCCCCTTTTTCTATCATTCTATCATTCTATCATTCTATCATTTCCTCCCTCTGTCATTCACCTTTTTCATTTCCGCCGGATCCATCTTCACCACTTTCCGGTCATAAGTCATCAGGCCGTTGGTCTCGGTCTCCACGTCGGTGATCTGGGTATACACACAGGCGCTGAGGCCCGGACGGGCTTTCATCTTCACTATCTTCCCAAAATAGTCGCTGTATCTCTTTTTCAGTTCCTTCACGTCCGTCATTTTCCGGTATCCCCAGTTTTTCTTCACCCAGGTATGACCGGTCACCGGCAGTCCCAGCCCCCCGTACTCTCCCAGGACGATCGCCCTGTTCTCCTGCGGCTCCGGCGCTTTCGGGTCGGGGTAGTGATGGATGTCGTATACGTCCCCCACGCCGCGGTCGGACCAGCCGCTGGCGGCATCCACCAGGCGTGTGGGATCGAGCGCACGGATGTACTCCACGATGCCGGGCGTATCGAACTGTCCCCATCCTTCGTTGAAGGCCACCCACATAATGATCGAAGGATGGTTGAACTTCGTCAGGATCATGCGGGAGAGCTCCAGCCTGAACTGTCGTGCCGAGGACTCCGTACGGACGATATCCGGCTCGTCGGGCCGTATGTAACGGTCGCCGCTGGGCATGTCCTGCCATACCAGCAGGCCCATGCGGTCGCACCAGTAATAGAAGCGCCGCGGCTCCACCTTCACATGCTTGCGCAGCATGTTGAAGCCCATTTTTTTGATCATCTCCAGGTCGTATCTCATGGCCTCGTCGGTGGGAGGGGTATAGATGCCGTCGGGCCAGAAACCCTGGTCGAGAGGGCCGTTCTGAAAGACAAAACGGCCGTTGAGCATCATACGCATCTTTCCCGGCCGGTCTTTCCCGAGAGATACCGAGCGCAATCCGAAATAACCTTTGACCATGTCGGTGGCCTCCCCTTCATGCAGGAGGGTGATCTCCAGGTCATAGAGGTCCGGATGATCCGGCGTCCAGAGGTGCTGCTCCCCCTCCGGCAGAGAGAGGGTCATCCCTTCCGGTTTTCCTTTCTCTTTGACGATCTCCCTGCCTCCGTAGCTTACCGTCACCACTATCTCTTCTCCTGCGGCAGGGTGCGCACGGGAGGCAACGATCTTCACCTCCCCTCTCTCCACGTCGGGAAAGACAAGGTAGCTACCGAGATAATGAGCCGCTACCGGCTCCAGCCACACCGTCTGCCAGATACCTGAGGTGGGTGTGTACCATATACCGCGGGGATGGCTCACCTGTTTGCCCCTCGGCTGGGGGCCTTTGTCGGTGGGATCCCATACGGCCATTACCACCTCCTGTACTCCCCCGTCGTCAAGATAGTCTGTGATGTCAAAGGTGAAAGGATCATATCCTCCCTGGTGGATGCCGGCAAAACGGCCGTTGACCCACACCTTCGTCTCCCAGTCGGAAGCCTCCGTATGCAGGAGGATGCGGTCGCCTGCCCAGGCGGCAGGGATGGAAAAGGTGCGGCGGTACCAGATCACCTGATCCTCACCTACCCTTTTCTTCACTCCCGACAGACACGACTCCACAGGAAAAGGCACGCGTATCTTGCCGTCCCAGATCACGGGACGCTCCTCATAACGCTTCCGTATACCATAATCCCACAACCCGTTCAGGTTCATCCATTGCTCCCTCACCATCTGCGGGCGGGGATACTCCGGCCAGGGATGGTCGACGGAGACACTGTCACTCCAGGGGGTAGGCAACGGACATTCTGCCGGACGCCACGACTGGCTCTTCCCCGGCAATAACAATAAAAAGAAAAACAGAATGGAAAAAATGAGGTTTGTCTTCATAATGCCGGATTTTACGATCACAGGCTCACACAAATGAACCTGTCTTAAAATTAATCCAAAATCCGCAATAAAAAAACAAAAATATCTTTCTATACAGTGGCGGGCGAAAGATATCAGGCACTCTTGCGCCTACCGTTCTTCTTCCTGCTCTTCCTGACCCTTTCCAGAAAACGGGACAGGTTCTTCTTCGACCATCTCTCCAGCCACAGGTGGTCAATGGCCATGAGGGGGTGGTACAGGATC
>CAZYQV010000390.1:0-2810 GCA_964649775.1 uncultured Rikenellaceae bacterium | reverse complement strand
CCAGGAATTCGACCTCACCGACTGGGGCACGCTCCTGGGGATGGGTGCTTATATGGGTCCTGATTTTTCCACCGATTTTTACCATCACCGTGTGGAAGACCTGTACGATTATTACGGTAAACAGATGTACGGCAAGGGCATAGACGCCCTGTCGGACGTCGAAAAAGGTGCCGTAAAGGAACGGGTCAAGGAGGACATCAAAAAGGAGACCCATCTGAACAAGGATGAGGTGGTATATACCGAAGGTTCTGCGATCGCCTACCACAAGAACGTAGATCGGCTGGTGAAGATGCTGGTCGAAGGCGATCCGGAGCGGGCTTTCCCCGGTGGCATTATCAAGCCCGAAGAGGCCCGTAAGATCGCTGCTTTCGTCGACTGGGCCCAGCTGGTGGCCTCCACCCTGCGTCCCGACGCCGACCGCACCTGGTCGAACAACTGGCCTTATGAGCCGCTGGTCGACCAGAACCTCAACTTCAACTACCACAAGGTCTCCCTGTGGGAGTTCCTGCTGCTGTGGACCCTCACGATCATCGTGATCTTCCTCTCCTATGAATATCTCTTCAAGAAGGACGAGGAGCTGCAACCGGCCATGAAGGTCACCTCACTGTTCAAGTCACAGAAGAAACTGCTCAAGTATGTTCCTATTGTGGCTGCCCTGTTCGTGGTACAGCTCTTTGTGGGAGGCTATCTGGCCCACCTCTACACCGAACCTGCGAAAGACTTTGTCATTTCGCGGAGCATCCTGCCGTTCAATGTGGCCCGTTCGATACATACCCAGCTGGCCATCCTGTGGGTAGCTGTGGGCTGGCTGGTAGGTGGTCTGCTGATCGCCCCGTGGGTGGCCAACAAAGACCATAAGTTCCCCTGGCTGGTCGATGTGCTATGGCTGGCGCTGGTGATCGTGGCCGTAGGCGCTCTCATCGGTCTCTATATGGGTGCCACCGGTCATCTGCGCGACAGCTGGTTCTGGCTGGGCAACGAGGGCCGCGAGCTGATCAACCTGGGACGTATCTGGGACATCGGTCTGGTGATCGGCCTGGTCTTCTGGTTCCTGCTGATCATCTCACTCATCCGCAAAGCGGCCACCAACAACCCACTGGTGGGCACCATCATCTGGTCGGCCTTCGCCATCGCCACCCTCTATATCGCCGGAATGATGCCCATCCACAAGATCATGCCCAACTATACCCTCGACGACTACTACCGCTGGTGGGTCATCCATCTGTGGGTGGAGCTCACCTTTGAGATGTTCGCCGCCGGCGTGATCGCTTTCTTCACCGTCTCGCTGGGACTGATCTCACACAAAACGGCTGTCCGCACCATGATCTTCGAGCTCTTCCTGATCATGATGAGCGGCACCCTGGGCGTGGGGCACCACTACTGGTTCCAGGGACTCGATGAGTACTGGATCGCCATCGGCGGGATCTTCTCGGCCCTCGAGCCTCTGCCGCTGGCCCTGATGATCGTCGAGGCCATGAAGAACCAGCGCGAACAGCGCCTCGAAGGCAAGCCCAACGAGTTCAGCACCGTCTTCATGTGGGTAGCCGGCTCAGCCGTACTCAACTGGATAGGCGCCGGCTTCTTCGGCATGATGATCAACACTCCTACCATCGACTATTATGCCCACGGCACTTACCTGATCATGCCCCACGGTCATATCGCCCTGCTGGGAGCCTTCGGGTATATCTCCATCGCCTTCCTGTACATGACCGCCCGCGCCCACTCGCTGGCCAACGGACTGGCATGGAACACCAAAGTGAGCAAATGGGGCTTCTGGCTGCTCACCATTGGCGTGATCATTTTTGCCCTGCCCACTTACATCGTCGGGATAGAACAGGCACAAGTGTCCCTCGAGAAAGGATACTACTTCGCCCGCCTGCGTGAGACCATCGAGCCCATGAAAGGATGGCTCTGGTTCCGCCTCCTGCCCGACGGCATGATGATCCTCGGCGGACTCATCATCCTCTACGACCTGATGGTAAAAATGTTCACGAAGAAAAAGGCAGTCACAGCATAAGATCAGATCATCATATCAATAAAAAACCCCGTCGCTGACGGGGTTTTTTGTTCCGTTACCCTTGGTGCATATTTCTTTTTTATTTAATTTTATTTGTCGTTAAAAACCATTTATACCATGAAACGGCCGATATTTCCCGTTGTCTTTTTTCTGCTTTTTGCCGGGAACACACTTTGCCAGTATTCCCGTGCCCCTGTCACCGACACAACTGCACAGGTAAAACTCTGGAGTCTCTACCCGGGATATGTGGTCACACAAAACGGGGATACCCTGAACGGTTATCTTCTGCTGAAGAACCTGGCAGCCAACCAGGACAAGGTGTTTTTTTATGACCATCCGGAGGACAAAAAATATTCGGTCAAATACAAACCGAAAGACCTGAAAGCCTACAAGGTGGGACCCCGGTATTATGAGTCCCGGAAATTCAAGCCTCCGGCCACGGCCTCGGCCAACGACGCCCGCACCTACCATTTCATCCTGAAGGTCATCGATGGTCCGTTCAGCCTCTACCGGTGGTATTATGAAACCCTGGAACAGTCGAAAGCCCGTCTGAAGATCGACAAGGACCAGCCGCTCCAGGGCCGGATCGATCTCTCTTTCTCCGAAAAAGATCTGTCGCACCACAACTACGGGATAACCCCTGTCGGTGAATTCATCGACCTGGGATCGCTGAAGATGCTGACCAACTTCAAAAAGAACATGAGTAAACTGGTGGCCGACGATGCAGAACTGGCCGGAAAAATCCGTAACAAAGAAGAAGGTTACGGCTATTACAACATCGACAGGATCATCC
>CAZYQV010000389.1:0-15839 GCA_964649775.1 uncultured Rikenellaceae bacterium | reverse complement strand
CAAAAACATCCTTTTTTTCATTTTTGTTTTTTTTCTGTCTTTTTCATCAGTGTTTCAGTTAGCAGCACAGCAAAAGGTAGATCTCCCCGAACTGAAACAAAAGCAAAAAGGGATCTATACACGCATCAATGCGGGAATCGCTATGGGGAACACCAACTATCGCGAATTATATGATATCAAGGGATTTACAATCCCTTTTGTTTTTCAGCTGGGATACCAGAGCGCAAAAAATATCGCCGTTTATTTCAACTATAATGTCCTGTTCATTATGAATCCGGAAACCGACGGACATGCTGCAGCCGACCTGATGACCATTCCACAGTTCGGTGGGGGTTTGTCGTTTTATTTCGGGAAAGGGAAAAACTACATTTTTGTTGACGGAAACTCTGCAACCACACGCCTGCTGACCGACGATAATGTGTATGCCACCGATCCGGGATTTGCACTGAACGTCGGATGGGGATATGATCACAACCTTGTCAAACACGTCAGCGTCGGCGGTTCGCTCTTTTACCACTTCAGCACAATGAAAGACAAAGACGACATACAGTCCCCCATGAAAAACAATTATCTGGGAATGTGTATCTCTTTCCGCTTCGGAAAATAAACAATATCCGATCCTCCTGCCTGCACAATTTAAACTCTTTCACCATCAGACTCGCAGCCAGAAAAAACAGGCCTGCTTTCCCGGGTTGTTGTTTTTTGTTTTTTAGTTTATTTTTGCCATCACTTTCCGGCCCCGTAGTTCAACGGATAGAATAGCGGTTTCCTAAACCGTAGATACAGGTTCGATTCCTGTCGGGGCTACTCTCCCCCTTGTCTTTTTACCGCTGGATCACGATCTTTTTCGTGCCGAGCAATGTTTCCCCGGAATAGAGGCGGATCAAATAATATCCCTGTTTCAGATCTCCTGTTGGGATCACTTCCTGCATGGCAGCCCTTTCCCATGCCACCTCCTTCACTGCCTGTCCGCCCAGGTTAATGAACACCAGCCTGAGGGCAACCGAAATATTCCCCTCCGGCTCGATCACAATATGATCGGAAGCCGGGTTCGGATATATTTTCCACCCCTGATTTTTCAACTCATCAATTCCTGAAAACGAACTGTAATAATACCAGCATTTCCTGACTGCTTTCCAGTCATTTTCTCCGCTATTCCAGGAATATTCAAGCCGGAAAAGCACTTTGTCATCCTCATTATAGCCATATTCTTTTCTTTTGGAAGGCACCAGGTCCTGCAGATCATTGTCCCAGAGAAAAAACTCCTCTGCAACCAGTCTGTTCTGAACATCATATTCATAAGTGCGCCGGTAGTCGATGTGCGACGTCCATGATGCGAAAGAGGTACGGTTCCCCGCTTCATCATAGGTTTTCTCACATCCGAAAATAACAAACCATGAGCCCGAACTTCCGTCCCATTGGTAGAACATTGCCGAAACATACCGGTGTGCCTCGTCATATTTGTTCTGCATCAGTTCGGAATAAGTCCACACAGAGTCTTTTTCATCCCACACATAAAGGGTGTCCGTGAGCTGCCGCCCCGTATATACCCTGACGCGATACGACGCATTGTGCCAGACCGTGTCCGGCCACTCCCTGTGATAAGTAATGGTGCTGCGCAGGGAGTCTCCCGTCTCATTATATTCATACTCTTCACGTTCACTCAGAAACCAGTGTCCCGTCTCCGTTCTGTATTCATACGTATTTTTATATTTATTGTAGACCTTCTCCTCTTTCCTCACCTTTTTCCATGCAACCCCGTTATCAGGCCATTGATAAACAACCGAGATTATCGAGGAATCGGTATAAAAAAAATCACTACGCCGGTCCGGCACCCATTTGCTCCCGTCCTCATCCCATTTATAAGTGGTATAGTTTTTCACCTTGCCATCATCAGAATACTCTCTTTCCCACTTATGCAACCCTTCAAGTTGACCTGTATATTCGATCCACCAGTATCCTTCTTCAAAGATCCACCTGCCGGCATCATCATAACCATAGGTCCATTTCAGATCTATCTGCCATCTATTCTTCTCCGGATCCCACTTATATGTTATGTCTTTTGTTTTTTTCCCGTCTTCGTTATAGGCATATTCATTTTTTTCAGTGTTGTTCCACCGGCCGTCCGAAGCACTGTACTGCTGAATGATATAGGAGATCAGCCGGCCATTGATATCATAATGGTATTGCGTCCGATCGTGGGGTACCGAATCATTTCCGGAAAGGCTATAGACCACTGTTGAGTCCAGTACGGTCTTGACCGAATCGACTGCATTTTCTTCCGGCAGGGCAAACACGGCACAAAGTACGTCCTCAGGACTTGTGGCAAACCCGGTAGTATTCCCGGTGATCCGGAGTTGACTATAAGGGTCCTGTGCATGATCAAGTCCCGGGATCGCCAAAAAAAGGAATAAATATACCCCCAAAGCCCCCAAAAGATCTTTCATGGTGCCTTATTTTTAAGAAATATAATCATTTTTGTATAATAATACAAGATATTGCAACTCCTTGGCCGTGGGAATACTGTTCAAATGAAAGTCTCTTTTTCAAACAATCTGTCCCGTTGTACCTGTTGTCCCCGCCGGTGTGATATCGACCGGCTGGCAGGGAATATCTCTGTCTGCAGCACAGGTGCTTATGCCCTTGTGGCCCATGCCGGTCTGCACCATGGGGAAGAACCTCCCATCTCCGGCAGCCGCGGCTCAGGCACCATCTTCTTTGCCGGATGCAACCTGCGGTGTGTCTTCTGTCAGAACTGGCAGATCAGCCAGAAATTTTCAAAGGGGGATGTCCGCACGATGAAACCGTATGAGCTGGCAGAGGAGATGCTCCGGCTGCAGACCGGAGGTGCTCACAACATCAATTTTGTCTCTCCCTCCCATGTCATCTGGCAGATGGCCGACGCCATCGCTCTGGCACGGGAGAAAGGGCTTACCATCCCCGTCGTATATAATTCGGGAGGGTACGACTCGGTGGATGCCCTGAAAGAGATCCGCGGATTGGTGGACATCTACCTGCCCGATATCAAGTACATGGAGCGGGAACCGGCCCGCCGCTACTCGGGCGCTGCTGATTACCCGGAGATCATCCCCGGGGTGCTGCAGGAAATGTTCGACCAGACAGGACCGCTGCAGACCGGCACCGGCGGGATCGCCGTAAGAGGACTGATCGTCAGGCATCTCGTCCTGCCCGGCCTGACGGAGAACAGTAAAAAATGCCTTGATGTGGTGGCCGCAATATCCAAAGAGATCCCCGTAAGCATCATGTCCCAGTATTCCCCGCAGCACAATGCATCCCGCTTCCCGGAGATCAACCGCTCCCTCTTCCCCGAAGAATACAACGAGGTGGTGGAGCATGCCCTTGCCCTGGGTCTGGAAACCCTCTACACCCAGGATATCTCCAGCCGCGACCATTATCTCCCTAATTTCGACCGGGAAGAGCCGTTCGAAGGATAAAAGATACCCCAAAAACAGTGATCAGATCTCGTACCGGATCCCTTGCGGTATCCTTATGACCACTTTCGTCCCGGCCGGCATACCGTTTTCATCATAAAGATCGATGATCCTGCGCGAGATCTTGTTGCGGTTGTATTTGTTGATCAACATATAGAACTGTTCCGTCACTTTCAATCCCAAATGGGTGGAATTATTTTTGATCTCTGCTGCTTTCTCCCGTCCGACGCCGTTGTCCGTGATCTCGATCACCAGATTCTGCCTGTCTTTCGAAATATTGATCTCGATCAGCCCTTTTTTGTCACTGTGAAGCAAGCCGTGTTTCAACGCATTTTCCACATGGGTCTCAATGATCATCCGGGGTACCTTCACATTCAGGTCGATCTCCTTTGCAACTGAGATCCTGGTCTCAAACTGATTCCTGAACCGGTATTTTTGCAGGTCCAGATAATTTTCCACAAATTCGATCTCTTCCTTCAGCGTCCGGGTGATCTTGTCGGAACTCTCCAGGATCTTGCGGATCAATGATGAAAACCGGACCAGATAATCATACGCTTCCTCCTTTTTCTCGGTATAGATAAGGGTTCCCAACGAGGTGATGGCATTAAATGTGAAATGAGGATCCAGCTGGTTCTGGAACGACTTAAGCTGCAGCTCATAGATCTTCCTTTGGGTGTCGGATATCTTCAGTCGCCTGTATTCTCTTACTTTCTCAAGCATAAACAACAGCAGCCAGCTTGCCAGTCCGATCAGCACAAACAGCATAAACCAGTACCTGTAAACCCACGAACGCTCATATCTGAAAAGATATTGATAGTTGTCACTGTCCATGAAGAGCAACGGTGCAAGCCCTCCTCTTTTAACGACAGAAAAATGAGGATGCTCATATTCTGCCGGAAGGGATACTGTCAGATAACTGGAAAAGTTCTCCCGGGCGATCACGAACTCATTGATGTTTTTCCCCTGGAGAAGATGTTCTGTCTTCCCGTCACCATCAATGTCCAGATGTTGACACTCCCGTACATAAAACAACCCGGGCAGATGCGCAACCCTTTTCAAGACCAGCGAAGTGTCGATACTAAAGATATTTCCTTTATTTTCAATCAGATATATATTTTTCTTGCTCCCGCCGACCTGTACCAGATCGAATCCCGAGTCATCCATTCCAATATTGACATTCCTTTTCTTCCGGATATGTCCCCGGCCGTCGAACAGGATCAGCGAGCTGTTCACATTATCCGTCCCCCTGTACTGGAAAAGAACACACAGCAGGTCCTCCTTTTTGCCCTTCAGCACCGCTGTACGTGTCGTAGCCGGTCCTTTCGGAAAACGGTAAGGAGGAAACCTGAAGGTAAGCTCCGGGGTAAAGACCATCAGCCAGCAATAATGATCGGTATAAGCTGTCAGGGTATCACAATTAGCCGGCGCCATGGTAGAGGTAAATATCTCGGGCACACCGTCCTTGTCGAGATCATCATGTAAAAGAGAATATACCGGGGCACAACCTGCAGGCGACCGGATGACTGTATCCCTCCCCGGATCGTATCGGTAAACCCCCCGTGGGAACCGGGCAAAACCACACATCAAAGGGAAATAATATTCCCGGATCCCGTCACCGTTCCCATCATATAAAAAACCTTCGTACAATGAATAATCATATTTTTCGTTCAATTTTTTCACCTTCTCAATGTAACGGTCGCTGAACAACACCCGCCGTTCCAACGGATCCACACAATGCAGGAACAACGAATCGTTCTTCACGGAAAACAGGAAAACCTCATCCCTGCCATCACCATTCATGTCGCCAACGAAATAGTTGTTGCTACTGTACATAACACCCCGGAAGTTCCATTGTTCAATGATCTTTCCGGAGGAAGTATATACCAGCAACCCGGTTTTCTTCCGGCTTGAATTGTTCATGATGATCTGAAGCTTCTCACTTTTCCCGTCGTGATCAAGATCGGTGTACAAATAGGTAGTGGTCGGCGAAGAACGCAGATACTCCTCAAGGACGACCCGGTGACCCGGCGAGAAAAACATAACAATTGCCGTAACCACTCCTGCCACCATGAGCACCAGAAAGATCCGGAAAAGTTTGTTCCTGAAAAAATTTATCATATTCTGAAAAAGAAGAGCAACAAATTCCCGACACGACGTTCGCATTTCAAACTTAATAAAAAGTCAGCGGGATTTTTTGGTATTCCGGTACATTTTTTGTCTTTTTGGATGCATACAGCTTAAGCATGATCACGATGAAAACAACATTTTTATCCTTTATTTTTTTATTATCAGCTATTTATATTAAAGCCCAGGATCAGGATCTTACCAAATTTCTGGACGATTACAGGATCACCAAAGAGATCCACAATGAAGCGGGTGGCACTATCCATTCGTACGACAACATAGAAGGCAGCCCATACCTTTACCCGGATTACCGGGAAGCCACCATTTTCATGGACAAAGGCCTGCGCTACCATGGGAACCTGCGATATGACCTTTATTCCGGGGAGATGGAGTTTCAGCTGAAAGGGAAACGTTACTGGATCGCCCCTAAAGAAAAGATCGAAAAGATCATCCTGGATGACAAGACCTTTCTTTTTCTGACCACAGGGAAAGATAAAAAAGGAAGCTTTTATGAACTGATCACAGACGGCCCCTGTCGCCTGCTGGCAAAATATACCGTCGACTTCATAGATGCCGAGGAAGCCAAACCTTATCAGGATCCCAGGTCTGCCCGTTTTAGCCGGAAAAAAACACTCTATTATATCCAGAAAGAAGGGGAAGAGCCATTGTTCATCAGGAATAAGAAAAACCTGCTGAGTGCTCTCGGAGACAAATCTTCCGAAATCGCCTCATTCATCAGAAAAGAACATCTCTCTGTGACACGGAAAGAAGATCTCTCACGCATCATCAGCCATTACAATGAACTGCTGCGGCAATAAACCCGGCAGATGACCGCCGGCAACATACCGGTCATTCGTTCTCGGGATCCCAGTCGCTGATCACGATCTTCGACCCGTATTTCCTCACCACAAGATTCTGATGATCCCTCCAGCCCAGCTGTTTGACAAACTCCATGGGGATCACCACAGCATAACTGCTCCCCCCGGCAATTCGTGTCAGGTGACGGACCCTGGCATTCTTTTTACCTGTTTTTTTCTTTGCCATGACTCTTTCTTTTTTCCCCTCCCCGGAAACCCGCACCCGGAGAAGAAAGATTGAACTACGTAGGCAACTACGTAGCTAACTACGTAGTTGCAATTACATAAAACAAATATAATAAAATATTTACATAAATATTATAATACAACTTTTTCTCTACTTTTATACTACTTTTCAGTTTTTATTTTCCAAAAAGATGATTTACTTTGCATTATCATCGATCGTCCGGGCATGAACATACTCGACATCATCTTAGGAATTTTTCTGATCTGGGGACTGATCAAAGGCTTCCGCAACGGACTGATCATCGAGCTGGCTTCCCTGGCTGCCCTGGTGCTGGGCCTGTATGGCGCCCTGCGATTTTCATTTTATACTTCCGATATTCTGACCCGGCATTTTGAATTGCAAACCCGTTATCTGCATATTGTCTCTTTTATCATCACGTTTGTTGTCATCGTGGTGCTGGTGCATATCCTGGCCAAGGCTCTGGACAAACTGATCAGGGCTGTGGCCCTGGGCTTTTTCAACCGTTTTCTGGGGGTGCTGTTCGGGCTCATCAAGGTAGCCTTCATCCTGAGCATCCTGCTGGTTCCCGTCAATGCCCTGAACCGCACGGCACATTTTATCCCCGATGAGACCCTTGACACCTCAGTATTGTACGGACCCGTCTCAGGATTTGCTCCTGCCGTTTTTTCGGCCTTTCACTTTGATATCAACATCCCCCTGCAGAACACCCCTCAAAAAAAAGAACCGGTCATTCTCTGATCCCCCGCCTCTTTTTCTTTGCTGAATATGATCCCCTTACTGCTGTTTCTTATGTAAACAGTTCCGTGACCGCTGCTCCCCTCAGGAATATTTGCCCGGTTCTTTCCGGACTACCTGATGCGTAATTTATGTTTATTGCTATCTTTGCGGCAAACCTGTGAAACCATGAATTTTGTTGAGGAGTTACGCTGGCGGGGAATGATCCATGACATCATGCCCGGTACGGAGGAACAGCTGGACAGAGAGATGACCACCGGATACATTGGTTTTGATCCCACTGCCGACTCGTTGCATATCGGTAACCTCGTGGGTATCATGCTGCTGAAACATTTTCAGCTGAAAGGACACCGCCCCGTGGTCCTCATCGGAGGTGCCACCGGCATGATCGGTGATCCTTCGGGAAAATCACAGGAACGCAACCTCCTTGATGAGAAGACCCTGCGCCACAACCAGGAGGCCATCAAAAAACAGCTTGAGAAGTTCCTTGATTTCGACTCAGGCAAACCCAACGCCGCTGTGATGGTCAACAACTATGACTGGATGAAGGATTATACTTTTCTGGAATTCATCCGGGACATAGGCAAACACATCACGGTCAACTATATGATGGCCAAAGAGTCGGTAAAAAAACGACTGGATCCGTCCAACAAGAACGGCATGTCCTTTACCGAGTTCTCCTACCAGCTCGTGCAGGGCACCGACTTCCTGCATCTGTACGAAACGCTCAACTGCAAGTTGCAGATGGGGGGATCCGACCAGTGGGGAAATATTGTCACGGGGACCGAACTGATACGCCGCAAACTGGGAGGAGAAGCCTACGCTCTCACCTCCCCGCTCATCACCAAAGCCGACGGAGGAAAATTCGGCAAGACCGAATCGGGCAATGTATGGCTTGATCCCGGGCGCACCTCCCCCTACAAGTTTTACCAGTACTGGCTGAATGTCTCTGACGAGGATGCTGAAAAGTTCATTAAGATCTTCACCCTCCTGGGAAAAGAGGAGATCACGGAGCTGATACGCAGCCATCGCGAGGCTCCGCATGCCCGCCTCCTGCAGAAACGCCTTGCAGCAGAGGTCACAACCCTCGTTCACGGCAGCGAAGCCTTGAAAGGAGCCGAAGAAGCCTCCCGCATCCTTTTTGGCAAAGGAACGACCGATTCACTGAAAAACATGGACGAGGCCACTTTCCTGGATGTTTTCTCCGGCGTTCCCGTCTCCGAAATAGACCGCTCCTACCTGGCGCAAGAACCCCCGCTGAGTGACCTGCTCACCGATGCCACAGGGATCTTCTCCTCAAAAGGAGAACTCCGCAGACTGATCAAAGGCGGGGGGCTGAGCCTCAACAAAAACAAGGTTGCAGATCCCGAAATGCAGGCTACAGCGCAACATCTGATCAATGACCGGTACATCCTCGTACAAAAAGGGAAAAAGAACTATTTCCTAATAAAACTGAAAAACTGACGTTATTCATTTTTGACAACCTATACACCATGAAACAGGAAGAGCCCTCTTTTGACAGTTTTGATTTTTTCTCTTTTCTCTGGAAATACCGCAAACCGGTGATCATCGTCACTGTTGCCGGCATGATCCTCTCTGTGGTGGTTTCCCTGCTTATCAAACCCCGTTTTGCTGCTGAGGTGGTCCTTTACCCCACCGCTTCCTCGTCGGTCTCAAAAACATTGATCTCTACCCAATGGACAGGGAACAGGGATATTCTTTCTTTCGGGGAAGAGGAGGAGACCGAGCGTCTGCTGCAGATCCTGCAATCGGATAAGATCCGCAACAAACTGATCGCCCAGTTCGACCTTTACAACCATTACGAGATCAAGCCCGATGCCAAATACCGCAAGACCCTTCTGAACAACAAGCTCAAAAAGAACGTTCGCTTCCGGAAAACAGAATACATGGCTGTCAAGATACGTGTCATGGACACCGACCCGCAGATCGCTGCCACCATGGCAAACACCATCGCAGCCCTGCTCGACTCGACGATCGCCGCTCTTCAAAAGGAGAAAGCACGCAAGGCTTTCATTCTCGTCCGCGACGAATACAAAACCCTGGAAAAAGAGGTGGAACAGATCAAAGACTCTTTGTTGTACCTCGGAGAACTGGGTATCTATGATCTCTCCGCCCAGAGTATGGGCATCAGTGAGGCCTATGCCGAGGCAGTACGTCGCAACGACCAGAAAGCCATGAAAAAAATGGAAAAACAGATGAACGTCCTGGGAGAACACGGGGCCAAGTACAGGACCCTTTCCGAACGCCTCTCTTACTCGGTTGAAAGACTCAGCAGCCTGCGGATCAAATACTCCGAAGCAAAAATAGATGCGGAACAGAATCTCCCGAACGTATATATCATCAACACTGCCGAGGTGCCCGACAAAAAAGCCGCACCCAAACGCTCAATCATCGTGATGGCAGGAACGCTCTCGGCTTTTCTCTTTGCCGTGATCCTGCTCGTGATCCTGGACGCGTTCAGAAGAAAACTGGAGAATACCTGATGCCGTGACCCTGACAGCTCCAGATATCAGACGTTTTTATCTCCTCTCCTTCTTCTTCCTGCTTATTGAAGGGGTCATCGTTTATAATGAACTATACCCCGCTTTTCTCCTTCCTTTTGCCCTGTTCTTTCTCTTCCTGGCCTTTTACCGGCTCGACTGGTTCTACTTCAGCATGGTCTTCTTCACACCCCTGTCGGTACCCCTGCAGGAGTTCCTGCCGGAACTCTCCTTCAACCTTTCCATACCGTCCGAGCTGTTCATCCTGCTGATCCTGTTCGTAATGTTCTACCGCTACCTCAGGGGGACAGGCGTCGACCGGGACTTTCTCCTGCACCCTCTCACCCTGGCGATCCTTTTGTATCTGTCCTGGATGCTGATCACGGCGATCACCAGCACGATGCCGCTGGTCTCTCTTAAATTTTTTCTCTCGCATTTCTGGTTCATCGCCGTTGCCTATTTTCTGGCCCGGGAGATCTTCCGCCGCCACGACAACATCATCCGTTTCCTTTGGGCATATATGATCCCTCTGACGCTGGTCATTTTTTATACCCTCTTCAACCAGGTACAGACAGGCCTGGTCAACCAGAAAGCCGCCCACTCGGCCATGACCCCCTTTTATAACGACCATACCTCTTACGGTGCGATCCTGGCTCTTTTCATCCCCATCCTGGCAGGGCTCCTCTTTATGGACAAAAAATCCCGCAAAGCCTCTTTTCTGACTGTTTTCGGAATGTTGGCCCTGTTCCTCTTTTCTTTTGTCTTCAGTTACAGTCGTGCAGCATGGCTGAGCCTGGTTCTTGCAGGAGGCATCGCCCTTCTTATTAAGCTCCGTATCCGCATTAGGACCATCGCCCTTTTCTCGGTCATCATCGCCGGTCTGTTGTTTTCTTTCTGGACAACCATCTGGCTGAAGCTCGAAGAGAACAAACAGGAATCTTCCACCAGTTTTGCCCAGCACATCAGTTCGATGACCAACGTGCGCAGCGACGCTTCCAACCTCGAGCGTATCAACCGCTGGAAATGTGCCCTCCGCATGTTTGAGGAGAAACCTTTCACGGGATGGGGGCCGGGAACCTACATGTTCAATTACGCCCCTTTCCAGGCCTCTTATGACCGCACGATCATCAGCACCGACTTTGGGGATATGGGCAATGCACACAGCGAATATCTGGGCCCTCTCTCCGAAAGCGGCCTTCCCGGACTGTTTACGATCACGGCAGTATTCATCCTGGCTTTTTCTACGGGTGCCCGTGTATACCGCAGAGCCGTAAATCCCCGTGACAGGATCATCGTCCTGTCTATCCTGACAGGGCTCTCTTCCTATTTCATCCACGGGTTGATGAACAACTTCCTTGACAGGGACAAAGCGGCCATCCCTTTCTGGGGCTTTCTGGCCATCCTCGTGACGCTGGATCTTTACTACCGGAAGAAAAAGGAAAAAACAAAGGCGTGATCTTCAATAGATCTCCACACCCAGGATAGAGACATCGTCAAAACAACGCGGGTTATCTGGGGTGATATCTTCGTCCTTGATCAGTTGCAGGATGTTGTTGCCGATATCATCGTGGTTCCTGATGTTCTTCTCGATCGATTTTGTTCCTATCTCCCTGCCGTCTTTATCCGGCAGTTCCGAAAGACCATCGGTATAGCAGATGATCTTTGCCCGCTGATCGATCACCAAAGAGTCTTTTTTCACCACCGGCATCTCGTCAAGCATCCCCACCCCCACGGTGTTGCTGTTGAGTTTAAGTATTTTATCCGTTTCCGTCAGATAGACCACGGGAGGGTTGTGTGCTGCATTGATGTACTCCATTTCCCGTGTATCACAGTTGTATTTGGCGATGAACAGTGTGATGAACTTCTCTCCGTTGGCGCTCTCCACCACCCTGGTGTTGAGCTGCTGTATCAGCTCTTCCAGCGGTATTTCATGGGTGTAGAGCGCCCGCAGGTTGGCCTGGAAATTGGCCATCAGCAAGGCTGCCGAGATACCTTTTCCCGAGACGTCGGCAATGCAGAAACCCCAGGTGTTGTGACTCAGGCGTATACAGTCGTAGTAATCCCCGCCGATGGAGTAGTGAGGTTGATAAAAGCCTTTCACACTGAGACATTCGTTGGTGGGCAGGATCTCGTTGTCGGGGATCAGCAGCGACTGCATTTTGCGGGCCAGTTCCAGCTCCTTTTTCATCCTTTCCTGTTCAAGGCTCTCCTGGAACAGCCGTATGTTCTCGATAGCAACCAGCACAATGTTGGTGAGCGTCTGGATGAAGGTAAGGTGCTTGACCACCGGGCTCATCCCTTCACCCTCCTCAATATCACCGATCAGCACATACGCCAGAGGCTGGTTGTTGTGATATACAGGGATGATGATGTCAAAGCCTTTGGGAGAATTCTTGTCGGTCACCGAGATGAAAGAGATCTCTTTGACCGGCAGCAGCACTTTCTCCACATCCAGTTCTGTTTCCGGTTCTTCACATCCCGACCTGAAAATACAGTGCCATTCATCGTTTTTCTTATAGATGGCCATTTTCCCGATGTTGAGGTCTCGCACAAGGATCTTCTCCGTCAACGAGAGCAACTCTTCGGGAGAGCTGTTGTTGTTGATGGCCAGGGTGATCTCAAGGAGGGCATTCAGCTTGAACCTCGAATCCTGTAACCGGCGCAGGGATGAGTTGGATGTCATAAAACTAATCTTTTGCCCGTTCTCCGTACGACCGGGTACGGGTATCCACGCGTATCTTCTCCCCCTGGTTGATGAAAAGCGGAACATTGATGGTAGCACCTGTTTCCAGTTCTGCAGGCTTGGTAGCCGTAGTAGAGGCCGTATCCCCTTTCACGCCGGGCTCGGTATAGGTGACCTCCAGCTCCACATAAGGCGGCAGCTCCACCGAGAGAGGGGTCTCCGTCTCGGCATGGAAAACGATATCCACCTCCTGCCCCTCTTTGAGCAGGTCGGCCGAAGGGATCAGCTTTTCTTCGATGGGCACCTGCTCGAAAGTCTCCCGGTGCATAAAATGATACCCCATATCATCTTTATAAAGGAACTGATAAGGCCTTCTCTCAATGCGTGCCACCGTCACCTTGTGCCCGGCCGAAAAGGTGTTGTCGATCACCTTCCCCGTGGTCAGGCTCTTCAGCTTGGTGCGCACAAAGGCAGGGCCTTTGCCGGGCTTGACATGCTGGAACTGGACGATCGTATACAGATCATTGTTGTATTCAATGCAAAGGCCGTTCCTGAAATCTGCTGTTGTTGCCATATAGATTCTCCTCTTTGATTTATGCAAAAATAAACCAAATACCGGAATTCCCCAATCTTCTCCTCCTCCGGGCAGGAATACCTACTTTTTCGTAATGACAGCCGCAAAAGGATATTTCAATCCCTCATACTCCTCCAGATGGATCCTGAAGGACCCCACCTTCAGGGTGATCAGCACTTTTACCGGCAGGAAATTCCTGTCATCGGTGAGCCACATGGACATATCATTCTCGCTGGCAAAGGCCCTGCCTTTCTCCGTGACCGGACCGAAACGCAGGCACCGGACCTTTTCTTTGCCCACTTTGACCGTTTCCCTGCCCAGATAGCGGATCTTCATCGGGAAAAGCTCGTCGGTAAAATAGGTCTGTATTACCACCACCTCCCGGTTTTTAAAAGCATAGCCGGCATAATGGTTCCGGAAATAGTAAAAGCCTGTCAGTACATCATAAATGTTTTTCGGGACCACTATCTCCCCCTTCTTCATGCTGTGAACGATGGAGGAGTCTTCCCGGGAATAGTGGTCAAAGGTTACCTCATTGTATCGTTCGTAATTCCCCTCATGGATGTCCCGAATCGCCATCAAGGGAAAACCCGTCGCCGGATCCATATAACATTCGTACCGGTCCCGCACGCGGTAAATGACATCCGCCAGGCCGGTGGTCCTCCCCAGCAACTTTATGTGCCACACTTTTTTCCGGAGGAAGGTGTCTTCCTCCACAGAAAGGTAAGCATCTCCCGCCGAGAGAAAAGAAAAGTTGATGTTGTATTTCAGTTTTTCTCCCGGTGCGTACACGACAGGCTTTTCCGGCTGTGCCATCAGCAGCATACCCTTTGTCGTCAGGATAAAGATTCCCAGGATCACAGGAAATATTCTTCTCTGGCTCATCATTCTGCTTTATTTCTTTCCCTGCAATTTCCGCTCCGTCCTTAACAGATCTTTGGGTATGGTAGCGATAAAGTCTTTGAGATAGAACGGTTCAAAATAAGCGACGTCGGCAAATTCTTTCCTGCGGAATTTCTTTTCTGCCAGCGGCACCAGCCTGTCAGCACGGGGAGCGACCCCGTCGAGGAAAAGATCATTCTCCCCGGCAAAAATGCCTTTGCATTTTTCACTGCCCGTGCCGAAATAGAGGATCTTTCTCCGGCGGCGTTCCTCCGCAAAAGAGTCTTCCCCGATCACATACGGTTTAATTTCAGTGACCTGCTCTCCCTTCATGTTGTAAAAAGCGGAATACACCTCCATCCGCCGAGCATCGATCATGGGGCACAACAGCCCTTGATCACCCAGCCGATCCCTGAGACCAGGCGCCATCCCTGCAGCTACGGAGGCTGCCATTGACTCAAGGGTGGAGACTGCCAGCAGGGGGATCCGCAAGGCATACGCGATCCCTTTGGCCGTGGAGACACCGATGCGCAGACCGGTATAGGAGCCGGGTCCCTCACTCACGGCCACTGCTTCCAGATCAGACATGGTGAGGAGGTTCTTTTTCAGTATCTCCTCAATAAGAAGTGTCAGGATACGGGAATGATCCCGCTCTTCCGTCCCCGTGAGCAGGTCTGCAGGCATGCTATCGCGGCCCAGCGCCACAGAACAGACATCTGCAGAAGTTTCTATGTTAAGGATCAGCGCCATCAGCCGGTATTATTTTTTTCCTGTCGAGAAAAGTTCTTTTCTCGGTACAACCTCCACATGAGAGCTGTCCTGCAGTTTCTTTGCTATGGCACTGTACGGTGCAACAACCACGAGGTCCTCAGGGGTGATCCCTGTGACGATCTCTATGAAGTTATCGTCCTGTATGCCTGTCTTCACCTCCCGCATCAGGGCCAGGGGCTCTTCCACCACGAAGACCACCTCTTTGGGCTCTTTGTCTCCTGCGTCCGCGATCTCCTCCTCTTCTGTCCCGGTGGTGTCTTTCCGTGTAGTGACCGCCTGTATGGGCACCGAGAGCACATGTTCTTTTCTTTTGGTACGTATATCCACGGTGGCCGACATCCCGGGACGGAAAGGCTCGGGATTGATTTCCGTGATCAGGTGTTCATAAGACTCCCGCAGGAGCAGGATCTTTACATCAAAGCTGGTCACCTGGTCGACGGAAACACCTGTCGAAGAGGCAGAATTGGCAATCTCGGTGACTACGCCGCGAAACTTGTCGCCCAGGTATGCATCCACCTCCACGATGGCGGTATCTCCCTTTTTCACCCGGATGATATCGTTCTCATTCACCTCCACGAGGGCCTCCATCTTGCTCAGGTCGGCAATGCGCAGCATTTCGGTGCCGGCCATCATCGATGTTCCCACCACCCGCTCGCCTTTCTCCACATTCAGCCGCGTCACGATGCCCGGAATAGGAGCGAAGATATTTGTCTTGATCAGGTTCTCTTCGGCCTCTTTCAGGCTGGCCTGGGCACTGAGCAGACTGTATTTTGCAGCATCCACAGCGGCTTTGGCCGACTTGTATGCTGCCTCCGCTTTTTCAAAATCAGCCTGCGAGATCGTTTTCTGCTCGAACAGCCTTTTGTTGCGTTCATACGAGAGACGTGCCTGCACAAACTGGGCCTCGGCCTGCGCCTGCCGTGCTTTGGCCGAATGAACAGCGGCCATTGCCCTGTCGCGGGCCGAGATATACACATCCGGCTTGATCTTCACCAGCAATTTGCCTGCCTTGACGAACTCCCCCTCTTTGACATTCAACTCGACGATCTCTC
>CAZYQV010000388.1:0-5072 GCA_964649775.1 uncultured Rikenellaceae bacterium | reverse complement strand
GCATGGTGGCATGGGGGCCGACGTGACGGAAGGATCACGGGAGGTCTTTGAGACCATGAGCCGCTTTTTTGCCCGTCACGGCGTCACCTCCTTTGTGGCGTCGGTGCTTACCGTGGAGGATGCGGTACTGTTGCGTGTGCTGGAGACGGCACGTGCGGTGATGAAAGAAGATGATCTGCCGGGTGCCCGACTGCTGGGGATCCATCTGGAAGGACCCTGGCTGAACGCTGCCGAGGCGGGGGCCCATCCCCGTCATCTGCTCAGGGAGCCCCGGCCGGACCATTATCTTCCCTTGCTGGAGTATGCAGATGTGATCAGGATGGTTACCCTGGCTCCCGAGCTCGACGGGGCTGCCGTGCTGGTAAAAACACTGAAAGCGCATGGCATCGTCGCCGCAGCAGGGCATACCGACGCCATCGACCGCCAGATGATGCCGGTAGTAGCCGCCGGGATGACCCACTCGACGCACATGTTTTGCAATATGTCCCACTTCCGGCGCGACGACCTCAAAAGAGTGGGGGGTGCCGTGGAGACCATCCTCAATGACGACCGGATCACGACGGAACTGATCGCCGACGGTCACCACCTGGGGGAGACCCTGATGCAACTGACGGTGAAAGTGAAAGGGGTGGACAAAGTATGTTTTGTCACCGACGCCATGCCGGCTGCCGGCATGCCCGACGGGATCTATCATATAGGCGGGGTGGAAGCGGTGGTGAAAGAGGGTGCAGCCCGCCTGACCGACAACAGTGCCTATGCCGGCAGTGTCACCACCATGGATATCTGTGTCAGGAACGGGGTGGAGAAGATCGGACTTACTCCGGCGGAGTCAGTGACCATGGCCACCGCTACCCCGGCACGGATCATTGGCAGCAATAAGGAGCACGGAAGCCTCGGAAAAGGAAAGCGAGCCGATATCGTTATCCTCAACAAAAATATGGAGGTGATGAAAACGATTGTCGGAGGTAAGGAAATGGAGCCTTTGCCAACAGGGTAACGGGAGCAGAGAAAAGGTCCCTCCCCGTAAACCTGCATTGAATTATTGTTTGTTCTCGTGCATAATTTGAAACAAGATGAAACGAAAAAACCATTTCTCAAGACGTTCCTTCGTGGAGAAAATGACGGCAGGTACGGCCGGGATTTTTACCCTGGGGGAGATTGCAAAAGGGAATTCACTTGTTTGGAAATCGTTGTTCCCGGAAAAACAATCGCAATGGGTGAAAACGAGTGACAGGATCATCAGGCTCGGTGTGGTCGGGGGAGGATTTGGAGCGGCTTTTTTCTGGCATCAGCACCCGAACTGCAAAGTGGAGGCGGTCAGCGACCTGTTGCCTGAGAGGAGAAAAAAACTCATGGATGTTTATCATTGCGATAAAAGTTATGAGTCACTGGAAAAACTTGTTTTGGACAAAGATATTGATGCCGTGGCGGTTTTTACCGATGCCCCGAGCCACGGGAAACATATCACGGAGGTGCTGAAGCACGGGAAACACTGCATTACCGCGGTTCCTCTGTCGATGACCCTGGAAGACATACAGAATGTAAAGGAATGGAAGGAAAAAACAGGACTGACCCTGATGATGGCGGAAACGAGCATGTATCATTCAGACCTGTATAATGCACGTCAGATCTATGCCAAGGGCATGTTTGGCAAGATCGTCTATTCGGAGGGGGAATATTATCATCCTCATGTGGATACTGCCTGGGGATACAAAGGATGGAGAAACGCCATCCCGCCAATGAACTATCCCACACATGCCACAGCCTATTACATCGGCGTGACCCGTAAACGATATACAACGGTTTCATGTCTGGGCTTTGAAGGGAAAGAACCGAGATACAGGAACAACAGTTATAACAACCCTTTCTCCAGTGAGACGGCGCTCTTTGAGACGAGCGAGGGAGGGATGTCCAGGATCAATATCTTCTGGGGAGCCGAAGGAGCCCATGGCGAGACGGGACGTCTTTTCGGAGAATATGGAAAATTTGACCGGAACGTTTTGCATGTGGGAAAAGGAATTGGTGCGAAATACGAAGGGATAGGTGACAGAAAAGAGATAACATTTCCTGATACGAGACCCCCTTTGCCTCCCGGAATGGAGAAAGGAGGTCACGGAGGATCCCATGGTTATCTGACGAATGAGTTCATTATGGCGCTGGTCGAGGAGAGAGAGCCCGTCGTTGACCTGTATGAGGCAATAGCCCTCACAGCACCGGGGATTGTGGCACATCAGTCGGCCCTGAAAAAGGGCGAACGCCTGAAAATTCCGGATTTCGATCTCTCATGAGAGATGGTTTTTTCAAAAAACAATACAGAATTTAAACCGATTGTTTCTTAATTAATATTTTTAGCAATGATGAAAAAAATATCCCGGGTTTTCCCCGTGAAGGTAAAAAACAAAAAGCTTTTTACAGGCATGATTATTTTTCTGTCTGTGTGTATGGTCAGTCCGAGCATTTTTGCGGCACCATACGGTTATCTGCTGGAGAAAGGGCCCGCTTTCTCTGTCTGGTGGACGGAGGCGCCGTACAAGGTGATGCAAGACGACCCCGTGCCACAGAAGACCTTGTCACCGGTGATGCTGAAGGCCGCCGGGAATGAGTATGAATCTTTTCAGATCGTGGTGCGTCCGGAGAAAAGGATCAGGGAATTTTCTTTGAAAGCGGGGAACCTGACGAGTGCGGAAGGGGGAGTGATCGACGGGACACACATCGCCGTACGGGAAGTACGGTATGTTCATGTGGTGTGGCCGACCGACAGCATGAGTGCGCCGGGCTGGTATCCTGATCCGCTGCCGCCGGCCGCCTTCCCGGGAGAATTGTCAGAGGGGGAGAACCACCCTTATTTCCTTACGGTATATGTGCCGGCCGGCACCCGCCCGGGCCTGTATTCCGGCAAGGTCATTTTATCCCTCGACGGCCAAAGTGTTCCTGTGCCTGTCAGGTTGCGGGTATGGTCTTTTACGCTCCCTGCCGTTCCCACGGTCCGTTCGTCGTTCGGGTTCAATCCGGAAAGGGTGGCTTTGTTTCATCATGTGTCGGCACAGGAGGATAAGCGCAGGGTAACAGACAGGTACTTTCAGGCCTATCGCGACTACAGGATCGCACCTACCAATCCTTTTTGGCTGTATCCTGTGAAGGTGGAGATAGAGGGTCTTTTCTGGGAAGGAGGGACCTTCGATACAGAGACCGTGTACGATGGGAAGATGTCGATGAAAGTTACGGATGATGATCCGCAGGGAGAGCATCCGGCGTCCAGTACCGCACTGATCCCGGTGGCAGGGACGGGAAGTCCCCATTGGATGAAATGGGCCGTTAAAACAGCCACGCCGGATCAACGCTATACAGTGTTGCTGCAGTGTTATGACAAGGACCGGAACCTGATGATCTGGGAAAACAGGGAAAAGGTATTCCGGGGCGATACGGTGTGGAAGGAAGAGACGTTCCTCCCCCGTCCTTTCAGAAAAGAGATCGCCTTTGTCAGGATCAGTCTTTTTCCCGTATTCCGTTCCAAACAGGGCTGTGAAACAGGCACCGCCTGGTTTGACGATCTCTCCTTTTCGGCAAAGGACGATGTGGTCAATAAGGTACCCCAGGGGGATTTTGAGATCCCGGTGGAACAACTGGATCTTTCCGTGGATTTTTCCGACTTTGATAAGGCAGGAGAGCGATACCTCAATGATTTTGGCTTCAACGCTTTCTCCCTGAACGTGGAAGGCCTTCCTTCGGGCACCTTTTTTCACAGAAAAAAAGGGGTTTTTCACGGCTTTGCACAGGGGACACCTCAATATGAACTTTTGTTCAACCGTTATCTCCGGATGATCCGTGACCACCTGGAAGAAAAAGGATGGCTGGACAAAGCGTATATTTACTGGTTTGACGAACCCTCGGAGAAAGACTATCCCTTTGTCAAGGAAGGTATGGAGCTGATCCGCAAGGCGGCGCCGGGGCTGAAACGTTTTCTCACCGAAGCCACCCGGCCTCCGGACGACCTGATGCAGTACCTGGATATCAACTGTCCCAAGATCTCCCGTGTGCGTCCCGACGAGGTGAAGGAGATGACCCAAAAGGGGAAAGAATACTGGTCGTATGTCTGCTGTTGTCCTACGGCCCCCTGGTTGTCGGAGTTCATCGATCATCCTGCCATCAATATGAGAATGTGGCTATGGATCTCCTATCGTTACGGACTGAAAGGCATCCTGATCTGGCAAACGGTTTACTGGAACTCCACGATCGCTTCTCCCAAAGGGGTGTTACAGAATCCCTGGGAGGACCCCATGAGTTATACAGACGGCTACGGGGAACCTTACGGGATCCAGTTGTCGTGGGGCAACGGGGACGGACGTTTCTTCTATCCGCCAAACCGGGACCCGAATGATGGCAGCGGGAAGATCCTGGATTTTGATCCGGTGCCTTCCCTGCGGCTTGAAATATTGCGGGACGGTATTGAGGATTATGAATATCTTAAGATGCTGGAAAAAGCGGTCAGTGAAAACAGGATCAGGAACAAAAAACAGCTGAAGAAAGCCCGCCAGCTCCTCGATTTCCCCAAAGAGATGTTTGTAAGTTTTACACAATACAACAAAGATCCTCAGTATCTCCTGGAATACCGGAAGAAGATCGCAGAACTGCTGAATGAGGTAGAAGTACAATAAACTAAGAATCAGAAAATTATTTAACCCAAAATTCGCGTAAAAAAATATTTATTTCTATGCGGATCGGTTTAGGATTTCATCGTTTTTGATGTTTCAACAAAAACATGAAAGTCCTGACACGGTATAGCTTTCGCATAGCTTCAGCGGAGCAAAGGATTAAGCCCGACTTACGTGTCATTTTAACTCTGTCAAGCTTACTAATGCGTAAGTTGGTTTTAATATTTATATATGATCGCGTGATTTTATGGACAGTAAGTATTAAATGTTTCTGAAGGATATTAGTCAATCCTTAATAATTCAAAATCGGGCCAAAAATTAAATCTGGAATAGGCAGGTATTTGCAAGCTTTTGACCTGAAAATACCATTATCCTTGCAATAAATAACTATAATAGTGAGCCCCATTTTCAACAATATAT
>CAZYQV010000387.1:0-8754 GCA_964649775.1 uncultured Rikenellaceae bacterium | reverse complement strand
AATGTCGAAGGGGCGATAAAGGGATGATGTGATGATGCGATAAAGCGAATTTAACTCGCAACTCGCAACTCGCAACTCGCAACTCACAACTCACAACTCACAACTCACAACTCACAACTCTTTACCCCGGCATGGTGTAATCAAGGTAGTCCAGTACCAACGGGATCTCGTCGGGGTCGATGCCGTTGGCGATGAGCCAGGGCTTGTCGGCTTCAAAGATCTTCATGAACTCCCGGAAATCGCCGCCTCCTGTTTTGTAGGCCTGTTGATAAAGCCGGATCGCTTCGCGGCGACGTCCCAGGGCCCACTCCACATGCCCGGCGTTCAGGAGGTCGTGGCGGGCCGGTTCTTTGGCCAGGATCTTATCGTAATATTTTTTCGACTCTTCCAGTTTGCCGGTGACGAAATAGCACCATGCTATGGGGCGCCATATACGCAGGTTGTCGGGTTGGTGGTACTCTACCTTGAAATAGTGTTTCAGCGCTTCATCAAAATTCTCCATGTCGAGATGACAATGACCTATGGAGGCCTGGATATACAGGTTGTCCGGCTCGATCTTTTCAGCTTCACGGTAGTATTTCAGTGCTTCTTCCGGCTGTTTCAGGGCACGATGGCAGTATGCGATCTTCTTGACCAGCCATTTGCGGTTGGTATCGAACAATTCGGCCTGTTTGTACCACGAAAGAGCTTCTTCAAAACGCCTTAGTTTCTGGGAGGCATAACCCATCTTTTCCAGCAGCTCGTAGGAGGGTTTCTCCATTTTTTCCTGCAGCTGGCGGAAAATGTCCAGCGCCTCCTCATAGCGGTCGTGTTCAAAGAAGTATGCCCCGATCCTCTCCGTCAGTTCCGTGCCTTTTACCAGTTTGCCAAAGAAACGACTGTTGTACAGGTCCAGCGGTCTGTCGAAGAGATCGTCAAACTCGTGGCGGAAAGGATGAAGCTTGAAAAAACGGTACAGGTCCTGGATGTACTGGGTATAAATGATGCGCGAGCGGTTGCCGGCATGCAGGATATCCTCCTCCTCTTTCATCTCGTTCATGCCTTCCAGCTCGGCGTTGAAAAGGTTGACCAGCAAAGTCTTCTGTGCCGACGGCATGATACGCAGGTTAAGACAGAAAGAATATTTGTCGGAGTTGCAGATGAAAGGGGTCTTGTAAAGGCCTTCGATGAGTGTGTTCCTGTCGAAATCGCTCTCGCCTCCTCCCAGCGCCTCGTCGATCACCGGGTTATCGGGGAAGAAAGGAACAAACCAGTTCATGATCTCCTCAAAGAAGGGAAAATTCTTCAGATGGGCAAAGGCCGACATGAAGACATCGGCTCCCTCCATCTGCATCTTTGAGAACTCTTCCATCTTCTCATACAGGCCCTCAGAGCCTTTGAACACCTTTGACCAGTCGGGGTTCTTGTCTTCCAGGAAGTCTTTGGGTATCAGATCGTCCAGCCTCAGCTTCTCCTGCAGGTTGGGGCCCATCTTCGTGATCTCGGGGATGATCTCCTCCTTCAGTTTTTTGGTGATCTGTTCGGTCTCTTTCGAGCGTATGATCTGCAGGGTGATGGCCTCCAGGTCACGTTCGATCATTTTCTGTTCACTCAGTCCTGCCAGGATCTCGTTCAGCTCGGGGAAGAGGGATACGATGTCGTCGTACAGGTAAAAAGCGAGTACCAGTCCTGTCAGGCTCCTCTCTGCCACTTCCGTCTCCTGGTCGAGAAAATAACGGTGGAGGATGACGAACTTGGCAGGGTCGAAATATCGGAAGAGGGAGAGGGTGATGGCACTCACAAAAAGAGCCCTTTCGTGCCAGGCGAACTTCGTATGGTCGAGGGTGAGCTCTGCCAGCTTCGTGCCGGCTTCACCGTATGTGTCGCTCAGCCAGAAATAGTTGAACACATTGCGTATGGTCTCATGATGTGCCCGGTACTCTCCGGGGAGAGGGGAGGTGAGACCGTAGTTGCCTTTCAGCAAAACCTCAATATCCTTGTAAAAGTATAGGTCCTCCAGCCGGTTTACGAACTCATTGCCGCTGAGACGCTGCCGTACGGTGAAATCCTTTTTCAGGACAGATGTCTGTAATAAAGGATCCGTCTCGAGGATATGGCCCCTGATGCGGGTGTTCAGCTCGATGATCGAGCGGCGCAGATGATCGTATATCTTTATCCTGTCGGGATCATCCACTCCCTCAAGGGTGTATTTCAGCATGTTCTCGTAGGTGGTATTGAGGTTTTCCAGTGTGCCCGTATATTCCCCCAGACGCGCAATGGTGATCAGGTCGCTCAGGTCTTCCAGCGCTTTCTTCAGACGCTGCGAAGCCACCAGCCTGTTGATCCTGTTGTAGCGTTCATGTATCTCTCTGGTACTCATAATGTGTCCTTTTGAAGAGTCTGCATGCAGGAGGGCAAATACCGTTCCATAAAGTGATTTTGACGTTTTGGCAGAGAATTCCTTCTGCCTTCTGCCTTACTTCGACCGCCTAGTTTTAGCGGCGGCGGTTGCCTTCTGCCTTATTCCTCTTCCCATCCTCCGTTGGAGGTGTTGATGCCGTCGGCATTGTCCACTCCGCCGAAAGTGTATACGGAGAGTCCCATCAGCTCAAGTTCTTTTCCCGGGACGGGGAAATGCAGGGGGGTCCCTGCCTGCAGCATGTTGCGGCGGCGCATGTCGAAGAAAGAGAGTCCTGTACCTGTGAGCATCAGCTCTATCTCCCTTTCGTAGAAGATCGCGTCGAGGATCTCATTTTCTGAGGCATCGGCAGCCAGGGGAGGGAGATGGCCTCTGGTGACACGCGTACCGTTGTTGATGATCTGTATGGCCTCTGCCGTTCTGCCGAGACGTACCAGTGCCTCTGCGGCTATCAGATCATTCTCTGTCAGGGTAAGCTCAGGCACAGGACCGGCAGCACCGGTGGCCCAGTCATCGTATCTCCTGATCCGGTAGAATGTGTTCAGGTAGTACGGGGTGCCCGCGCTCTCCGGAGGTGACCACTCCAGGTCGGTGACGGCCCGGGCGTCATCACTGTGCAGGTAACCGCTGTCGGGGGCTGTGCCGTCGGGGGTGTCCCATGAGCTGTTGTCGGCAGGCCAGCGGGCCGGATAAGCAGGATCCAGCAGGTGCATCACCCGCAGGTCGACGCCACCCCAGTCTCCGGATATTGCGTATTGTCTCATTTCATCTTTCCAGTTATCGTTGTCCGTCACGGGGAGGAAGTCTTCCCGGATGCCGTTCCCGGTCAGCTCAAGCACGCGTGCCCAGGGTACATCCTGCATGTCCAGATCGTTGCGGGGCAGGCATACAAGGATCCTGGCAGCATACGACGAGGCCAGTTCTTTAAGCTCTGATGCGTTCATGACCACACCGTTGACGAAATTATCGGGCAGATCGAAAGAGTGTCCGCCGGCGATCGTGATGGCCGTGTCCAGGGAGGCAAGGGCAAAAGCTGCTACCTTGTGGTAATCGGAGAACTCCTCGACAGGCAGGGGGGAGTGGACATCCACAAGATTGGCCTTGTCAAAAAGCAACCCCAGATAGCCGTAGCCTACGCCACGCATGAAATGGGCCCAGGCCGTCAGCATGGGCTTGAGGTCTTTCCCTTCATAAAGGATGGTTTCTTTGTCTTCCATGGCCCGCAGGATATCATTGGTCAGGAGAACGACCTGGTAGCTTGTGACCCACATGTTCTCTGTCACGTACATGTAAGAATAGTCCCGGTGGTTGTTGAATTTTTCCCTCGGCTCCAGGGCGAGGTCCCTGGCGGCGGCCATGCCCTCGGTGGTGGTCAGCTGGTCGGCTGCCGTGGCCATGGCCAGCGCAGGACCCCGCGATGCATGGACGCTGTTGAACCATGCCTTGTAAAGCATGGCAGATGCTTCCAGTAACTGGTCGGGTGTTTCCAGCACATCCCCCGGACCCGGGATGTCGGGATCTACATCAAGACTGCCGCAGGAGGATATGAAAAAAAACATTGTGGTCAGGGAAACAAGGTAGATCAACTTCTTCATCACAATCATCGTTCGTTCATAAATAATTCCAGGGCACAAAAATACCTTTCCCTTTGTGTTTAACAAATTGTGTGCCGTAAGGGTGGGGAGGATCCTTTTCTCAGGAGAGCAGTTTTTTTATGGCTTCCCGGTTCCTGTCGTTGGTGATCTCCTTGGCTGCAGGGGTGTAAAGGTCGTCGATCAGTTCCTGGTACCGTTCGATGATCTTGCCGCGGATCATTTTCATGGTGGAGTTGAGCAGACCGTTCTCTTCGGTGAACCCTTCGTCGAGGATGCCGATGGCAGCGGGCATCCACCGTTGCGGGAACATGTCGGCATACTTGCCGCCGGTGCGGTATTCCCGCAGTTCCTGTTCGATCATCTTCAGTGCTTCTGTGATCCCTTCGTCGGAGGCCGGGTCGATCCCTTTCTCTTTCAGCTGTCTTTTCAGTGCTTCCGCATTGGGGAAGATAAGAGAGACGGTGTAAGGGTTCTGGTTGTTGTAAAGCATCACCTGATCGATCAGGGGCGACTGGTCGGCGAAGGCCTCTTCGATGCCTTCGGGACTGTATTTCTCACCATCGTCAGCGATCAGGAGGCTCTTGAACCGCCCCAGCACATAGAGGAAACCGTCCTGGTCGAGGTAGCCCATATCGCCGGTGTAGAGCCAGCCGTCCTTCAGAGCTTCTTTCGTGGCCTCCTCGTTCTTCCAGTACCCGGCCATCACATTGTCCCCTTTTACGACGATCTCTCCTTTTTCTCCCACAGGCATCTCGTTGCCGTCCTCATCAAGGATCCTGACCAGGAGGTCTTTGACGATCACCCCCGAGGAACCCAGCTTGTGTCTCCCCGGAGAGTTGGCCGAGATGATGGGTGCTGCCTCAGAGAGACCGTATCCCTGATACATGGGTATCCCCAGGGCATAGAAGAAACGTTGCAGCTCGATGTCGAGCAGGGCTCCCCCGCCGATGAAGTACTGCAGGTTGCCGCCGAAATTCTCCCGTATCTTCGAGAACAGGATCTTGTCATACAGCATCAGCAACGGTTTTTTCAGGATACTGATGCCTTTCCCTTTGTTAAAACCTTCTTTGTTGTAACTGTATGCCACTTTCAGTGCCTTCCGGAAAAGATTCTCCACCTTTTCCCCTTTCTGGGCGATGCCCTTCTCAATGTTCTTGCGGAAGTTCTTGGCCAGTGCCGGCACACTGTAAAGCAGGTGGGGTTTGACCTCTTTGATGTTTATAGGGATGTTCTTCAGGGTTTCCATGGCTGTCCTGCCGACGGCTATGGAAGCAATGCTGGCTCCTTTGCCCATGAAGGCATACAGACCGGCAGTATGAGCGAAGGAGTGGTCCCACGGTAGGATCAGCAGGCTTTTCCAGTAGGGAGGGATCTCGATGATGCTGTAGGCCTGACGGACATTGGTGACATAGTTCTTGTGCATCAGGATGATCCCTTTCGGATCGGCCGTGGTACCGGAAGTATAGCTGATGTTGGCATAATCATCCTCACCAACGGCATCCTTGGCCTGCTGCAGCCGCTCCGGCTCTTTCTGCAGCAGCTCGTCGCCGAGGCTGAGCAGATCGCCCACGTACATCTCGTTGTCCCTGAAATCTTCAATGTTGTCCAGCACGATGATCTTGCTGAGGGTGGGTATGCTGCCGGCCACTTCCCTTACTTTGGACAGCTGGCCGCGGGAAACGATCACCATCCCCGACTCGGAATGGGCCACACGGAAACGTACCTCGTCGGGCGTCAGCTTGACACTCAGGGGCACGTTGACGGCTCCCGTGAAAAGCACACCCAGCTCGCTGACCATCCACAGGTTGCGGCCCTCCGAAAGAAGGGCAAGACGATCGCCCTTCCTGATGCCCAGACTCAGAAGACCTGCGGCAAAACGCTCTGTCTCCCGGTGGATATCTTTGTAGGTGGCACCTCTGTATTCTCCATCGGTCTTTTCCCAAAGAAAAACGTTGTCGCCGTATTTTTCGACGCTGTCCTCAAAAAAGCGGATGATAGTCCTCATAAGATGATAATTTGACTATTTGTGATAAAATCTTGACGGGGTGCAAGATAAAAAAAAAGAGAAATTACAAGCAGGAGGAACGGGAGGGATAGTGGGGTGGGAGAATGATAAAATGAATAAAACGGAAAGGGAAAGAGGGAGTAGCATGAATAGATGACAGAATGAACCCGGAATCTGCAAAAGAAAAACGGAGGATTATGCTGCGGGATAGTGTTGGATAGGATACTCCGCAAAAGAAGGGACTGCGGATATACAGGGAATGTTGTCTCAGCAGGAGGGAGACATCAGAGGGTCAGGGGTTCTTTCTTTTTTGCGTGGGAGAGGAATTTTTTTTCCGCAGCCAGGTGGAGGATGGAGGTGGCGATCTCCTCCTTGGTCAGTGTACTGCAGTTGTAAACCACATCAAAGAGGGTATGGTCGAAAGGTTTTTTCAGGTAATATTCCATGAAGGCTTTTCTGTTCTTGTCCAGCTCGCGGATGAGGCGGGCGGCATCCTGCCGGGAGATATTGTGGTTTTTTGCCACCTGGGTGATCCTCCACTCTTCGGGAGCGATCAGCCGCACATGCAAAGAAGCTTCTATATTGCGGGTAAGGGCTGCGCCGGCACGGCCGACGATGATCACATGGCCTTCCATGGCCGTGGCACGGATCACCTCGCCGACAGCCTTGCGGATCGCCCACTCACTGTGGTAATACTGCTTTTTCTCCTGGGAGATGAGAAGATCTTCCAGGAAGCTTCTTTTCTTGTATTCGAAGATGTATTTGATCTCACGGGGGGTGAGGCCCAGCCTGCGGGCGCTCTCCTCCAGGATCTCCTTGCTGATCCAGTGCCACTTCTTCCGCACACCACTCTCATTGATCTTGTCGGTGAGCAGCCCGGCGATGATCTTGGAGGGACAGCCGTATTCCCGCGAAATGGTAATGACCGGACCGGGGGTGATGATCTGCCGTTCCCGCTCCAGCAAACGCTCCATGGCATACCGTGTAGGGTTTATCTTTGTCATGATAAGAACCCTTCATTATTAAGGTTTTAAGATAAGAAAAAAAACGATGATCTGCAAATATTTTCATGGAAAAAAGTGACTGCTCTTCCGGAACGTACGGAAAGATGAGAAATCTTTTGGAAATGTTTTCTATTCTCGTAATTTCGCAACTTTATAAAACAAAACCATACCACCATGACAGAACAAATACGGAAGTCGTTGCGGGAGTCGACACTGGCCCGGTGGACAGCACTTGTCCTGGCATCTTTGTCTATTTTCGGGGCCTATTATTTCAACTATGCCCTTTCGGCCATCAAGCCTTTGCTGGAGAGTGTGCTGGGGTGGAACAGCGGGGATTTCGGGACATACACCTCGGCGTATGCCTGGTTCAATGTCTTTCTCTTCATGCTGATCATCAGTGGCTTTGTGCTGGACAAGCTGGGGGTGCGCAAGACAGGCCTCGGGGCCACCTTCGTGATGTTCGTCGGCACGGCCATCAACTACTGGGCTGTCTCGCATACCTTCCCGGAGAATGCAGTGGTTCACCTGCCCCTGCTGGGAGACATGAAGACACAGGTACTCTGGTCGTCCCTGGGCTTTGCCATTTTTGGTGTGGGTACAGAAGCTACCGGCATCACCATCTCCAAGGCGGTGGTGCGCTGGTTCAAAGGCAAAGAGATGGCACTGGCCATGGGCATGCAGATGGCCATCGCCCGGCTGGGGACAGCCCTCGCCGTAGCCATATCCATCCCTCTGGCCAAGAAGTTCACTGTAACAGCACCTATCCTCTTCGCCCTGATCGTTATGCTCATCGGCGTGATCTCTTTCATCTCTTTCTCCCTGATGGATATCAAACTGGACAAGTCGGAAGAGATACCCGACGAGGTGCCGGAAGAGGACAAGTTCAAGATCAGTGACATCGGTTTTATCATTACCAACAGGGGGTTCTGGTACATTGCCCTGTTGTGTGTGCTTTTCTATTCGGCCGTATTCCCTTTTCTCTTCTATGCCAACGACCTGATGATCAATAAATATCATGTAGCTCCCAATCTGGCCGGCACCATCACCAGCCTGTTGCCTTTCGGAACGATTCTCCTGACACCCTTGTTCGGGGGGATCTATGATAAGTTCGGGAAAGGTGCTACGATCATGATCATCGGAGCGATGATCCTGGTCTTCGTGCATGGTATCTTCGCCATCCCCTCGCTGAAGAGCTGGTGGGTGGCTGCCGCCATGGTGATCGTCCTAGGCATAGGCTTCTCCCTGGTACCCTCGGCCATGTGGCCCTCTGTGCCCAAGATCATTCCGGAAAAACAGCTGGGCACAGCTTATGCCGTGATCTTCTGGATCCAGAACATCGGCCTTCTCTTTGTGCCGCTCCTCCTGGGGATCGTACTGGATACGACCAACCCCGATGTGGCACCCAACAAAACCCTCGTGCGTAACTCCATAGAGATAGCATTCAGCAAAACACTTCCCTCGGCCTCTTTCACAGAAAAAGAGATCAACAGGATCATCGATAAGACCACGGATGCTGCCGTGGATTCGGTGGTGCAGTACTCAACCTATGAACCGCTGCCTTCCGAAAAGATGAATGCAGAGAAAGTGACGGAAGACATCAGCAGCTCCATCGAAGCAGGTCTGCAGAACATCACCCTGCCGGCAGATAAAGAGAAAGCCTCCGCCTTGCTGATAAGCAGCGGGGCAGCCAGCGCTTATGAGGTGATCATCCGGGAAAAACTGAACCTGCGTTACAATTATTATTATGATATA
>CAZYQV010000386.1:0-7017 GCA_964649775.1 uncultured Rikenellaceae bacterium | reverse complement strand
TTCCCCGGATGGCCAGGCGGGCGATGCCGGGCATATCCTTTGTCAGCTTCAGCCAGGGGGAGGTAGCCACCACGCCGTTCAGGTAGAGACACCTGCGCACCGCATATCCGAGCACCAGGTTGCCCCCCATGCTGTGTCCGTACAAAAAAACAGGTTTCTCCGGGAAATATTCCCGGGCCCGCTGCACCAGGATATCGATATCTTCCATCAGCCTGACATAGGAAGGCGCATATCCCCTCTTCCCTTCCGAGCGCCCGTGACCCCGCAGATCAAAAGTGACCATCGCCATCCCTTTGCCGGCAAAACGCGCCGCCCACGGCTCATAACGCGACGAGTGCTCCCCATGACCGTGCACCAGGCAGACCACCCCGCTCACCTCTTCCTCCGGCGCCCAGTACTGCCCGTAAAGATCCAGCCTGTCGACGCTCTTCATTGTGAATTCCTTGTGTTTCATCTATTTGCATTTATTTTTTGAAAGCGGAACAATAGTTTTTAATTTTGAACAATGAACCTATAAATTTAAGAAAATGCGTCAGATAATACAAATAAGCACGAATGCTCACAATGACCTGGTAGACATTACTCAGGAGGTAAAAGCAGTGGTTGCCGCCTCGGGCATACGCAACGGTCTGGTGAATGTCTATGCCCAGGGGGCCACGGCCGCCATCATGATCCAGGAGAACTGGGACCGGTCGGTGCAGAACGATGTGATCACCCTGCTGAGCCGCCTCATCCCGGCAGGCGTGTGGGAACACGACCGCCAGGACAACAACGGCGACGCCCATCTCAAAGCCGGCATCGTCGGCCCCCAGGAGACCATCCCCCTCATCGACGGCGAACCGGGCCTCTCCACCTGGCAGAACATCTTTTTCTGCGAGTTCGACGGCCCCCGCAGCCAGCGCAACATCGTCGTGACGGTCCTGGAAGACAAATAATATGCAGGATTGACCGGCCCGGCTTGTGTGACGTCAGGGGACTCCCGCACCCGACATTTCCCCTTCAACCTTTCACCTTATCACATCATCGCCTGCAGCAGGCAGACATCGCCCCTCCAACTCTTCAACTTTTCAACTTTTCAACTTTTCAACTCATCGCTTCATCGCTTCATCACTCCCTTCTGCCTTTCCGGCAAGCCGGGGTCAAAAGGGTCAAAGAGGTCGAAGAGTGGGCCAGCGTGTCGCTTTTGCTTTGAAGGATACATCTCCGGTCTCTTCAGTCTCTCCAGTCTCTCCATCCCCAATGCCCTGCGCAGCCAAATTTCCAAACTGTTTAACTCTTCAACCCCTCCAACTCTTCAACTCATCAACTCTTCAACTCATCGCTTCATCACCTCCAGCCTGCAGCAGGCAGACATCGTCCCTTCAACTCCTCAACTCCTCAACTCCTCAACTCTCCTACCTTTCCGGCAAACATTTTGCAAGGCTTTTGACGGACATGTTATGTGATTTTTTCGTAACTTTATTAGTTGGCCAAAAAACCGGGATCATGAGCAAAATGATAAAAATAGCACTTGTCCTGCTGATCCAGGTTATGGGTGTGATATCCTGTAATTCTCAAAACCGGAGCAAGATGAACGAAAAGGTATTACATAACAGACAGCCGGCTGTGGCCGGGAGTTTTTACCCGGCCGATGCTGACGAGTTGACAGCCATGGTGAAGCAGTTTTTCGACAATGCTCCCGTGGCAGAGCCTGCGGGAGAGGTGGCAGCGGTCATCTCGCCCCATGCGGGGTATGTTTTTTCCGGTCAGGTGGCGGCAGCCTCCTACCGGCAGCTGCCCCGTGACAAAAAGTATGATCATATCTTCCTGATCGGCACGAGTCATTACGTACATCTCCCGGGAGCCTCCGTATACAATGCCGGCAACTATGAGACACCGCAGGGAGAGGTAAAAGTGGACATCGGCCTGGCGGATGAGCTCATCGGTAAGCACCGTTTTTTCGAGTACGCCCCCGGTGCCCACAGCCGTGAGCACTCGCTGGAGGTACAGCTGCCTTTCCTGCAGTACTGGCTGAAACACGATTTCACCATCGTGCCCGTCATCATCGGCACACAGGATCCGGCCGTGATCAAAAAAATTGCCAAAGCCCTGAAACCCTACTTCCGGCCGGGCAACCTGTTCGTCATCAGTACCGACCTGTCGCATTATCCCACTTACGATCATGCGCGGGTGGCCGATGAGCATATGCTGGAGGCCGTGGTCAGCGGCACGCCGTCCCGTCTGCTGGAGGCGCTGCGCGACAATGAGGAACGCGGCTATCCCAACCTGCTTACCAGTATGTGTGGCTGGCCCGGCGTATATGCTCTCATGGAGATCACCGCAGGAGATAAGAACATCCGTTATCAGAAGGTGCTTTACATGAACTCGGGGGACACCCGTTACGGTGACCACGACCGCGTGGTAGGCTACGGGTCGGTGATCGTCACCCGCACGAAAAGTGAAGGCCATGACGAGGGGGATTACCTCACGCACGAAGACAAGGTGAACCTGTTGCATGTGGCCCGCCAGACCCTCGAAGAGCGGGTGAAGCATGGCCGCCTGCCCGATATAGACACCTCCGGCTTCTCGGAAAACCTCCTCCGTCCCGCCGGAGCTTTCGTGACCCTCCACACAAAAGAGGGACAGCTGCGGGGCTGCATAGGGCGTTTCCTGCCCGACGAGCCTCTCTACCTGGTGGTGCGCGATATGGCTGTGGCGGCAGCCCTGCAGGACTATCGTTTTCCGCCGGTGACCCCCGCCGAAGTGGATGACCTGGACATAGAGATCTCCGTCCTCACCCCCCTGAAAAGGATCCATTCCATCGACGAGTTCAAACTCGGCAGGGACGGCATCTATATGGTCAAGGACGGCCGCTCCGGCACTTTCCTGCCACAGGTGGCCGACGAGACCCGCTGGAACAAAGAGGAATTCCTGGGCCACTGCGCCCGCGACAAGGCCGGCATCGGCTGGGACGGGTGGAAAGATGCCGAGCTGTATACCTACAGGGCCATCGTGTTCTCGGAAAAAGAGATGAAATGACTCACCTTTAACCTCTGACAAAAGATGGCCCGCTATATGAAGATCCCTCTCCTCCTGGCATTGCTTCTTTTTGCCGGCTGCAAGCAGTCGGAAACAGCTCCCGCCGCCACAGGCCTGTTCTTCAGGACGATCACCGTGGACGATCTCTCCCGGAGATACGCCATCTATATCCCTGAGAACGCAGGACATACGTCCATGCCCCTCATCCTCGTCCTCCACGGCGGCGGCGGTAAAATAGAGAACATGACCGGACAAACAGGCAAAAAGTCCCCTTACAGGCTGTGGATGGAGATCGCCGACCGGGAGAAATGCATTGTGATCTACCCCCAGGCCGTCGACGGTCCTACCGGCTGGCCCAACTGGAACGACTGCCGCAACAATGCCCCCATCCTGCCGGAGGTGGACGACGTGAAGTTTCTCACCACCCTCATGGAGGAGACGGCGAAGGAATATCACACAGATGCCGACAGGGTCTACGTCACGGGCATCTCCAACGGCGGGATCATGACCCTGCGACTGGCCGCGCAGGTGCCGCAACGTCTGGCAGCCATCGCCACCATCTCGGCCTCCCTGCCCGACTCGTCGGAGTGTCAGATGCCGGCCACACCCCTGTCCGTCCTGTTCATGAACGGCACGGCCGACCCGATGCTGCCATACAACGGCGGCACCATCGGCAACCCTCCCAACCCCCAACACGGCACCGTACTGCCGGTGGACAGCTCCGTAAAGATATGGATGACCCTCGATCATACAGACACCGTGGCACAGGTGAAAGAGTATCCCGACAGGGATCCCGGCGACGGAAGCACGGTGGTGCGTTATACATACGATCACGGAACGAACGGCACCGCGGTAGTCTTCTTTAAGATCACGGGTGGCGGTCATACCGCCCCGAGCATCCGGGAACAGTACTCGCAGCTATGGCTTAACTATGTCGGGACCCAGAACCATGACATCGAAATGGTTGAGGTGATCTGGGATTTTTTCAGAGACAAGAAACGCGTCGTCCGCTGACCGTACCTTTCCGCCTTTTTTCAGGTCAACCGGTACTTTCTTTTATTAACTTTGGATAACCATTGAAGGGCAGCCATGACCGGTACATACCATATATGGCCCATAACGACGGGACTGATCGTCGCCTACCTGTTCAGTCTGGCAGCAATGCGGCTGGGTCTCTGGAGGCTGGGCACCCACCGGCGTCTGTGGGACGTGCTCCTCCTGCTCAACTTTCTCACCTCCGGCCTTATCGGCATGCTGCTCACCCTGCAGGTCAACTACAAGTTCCCGTTGCCGTCGGAAGATACCTGGATGCTTGTCCACGTGGACACCGGCATCGCCATGACAGTGATCGCCTTTTTCCACCTGGGGTGGCATCTCTCTTTTTACCTCTCCATTTTCAAAAAGAAAAAAAAGACCCCGTCACATCCGGTCGCCGCCGCCGGGGATCACGGCCGAACGGAAAACATCCGCAGGCCCTCCTCCCGTAATATGATGATCCCTTTTCTGGCGCTGGGTTTCACCGCGATGATCACACAGCTGGTGCTGTTGCGGGCTTTCCTGTCGGTCTTCCGGGGCAACGAGCTGGTCATCGGCATCATCCTGGGCAACTGGATGCTCCTGACGGCGCTGGGAGCACGTCTGGGACGTGCCGCCCCCCGCATGAAAGAGGCCGGACGTTTTTTCTCGTCCAGCCTGCTGTGGCTGGGCTCCCTGCCGCTGCTCACCCTCTCCCTCCTCTTCGTCCTGAAGAACCAGGTCTTTATCCCCGGCACGCTGGCCGGCCTTTTTGCCATCTTCGTCGCCTCCCTCCTCCTCCTGCTCCCTTTCTGTTTCCTCTCGGGCTACTCTTTCTCTTTTTTCGTGTGGTATCTCTCAAAAAAGGAGGAGAGCAACCTCACGGCCCCGGCCTACGGCTGGGAGTCGGCCGGCAGCCTTGCCGGCGGCTTTCTCTTCAGCTTTGTGCTGGTCTTCCTGTTCAAGCCGCTCACCACCCTGGCGCTGGTGCTGCTGGTTGACATAGCTGCTGCCGCCTATACCGCGCACAGGGAAAAACAGCTCTCCCGTCTCTCTCTCCCCCTGCTGTTGTCCGGCGCAGCGGCACTCCTGCTCTTTTTCCTGCCGGCCGACCGTTTCCTGACGGGGTTCCTGTACCCTCACCAGCAGATCCTCGAACACCGCGAGACCCCTTTCGGCAGCCTGGTGGTCACCCGTACGGGCGATCAGACCAACCTGTATGAAAACCATATCCTGGTGGCCAACACCCTCAACCCTGTAGAGAATGAAGAGGATGTGCACTATGCCCTGGTGCAGCGGCCGCAGCCGGCCGGCGTGCTGGTCATCTCCGGCGGCATCTCGGGCACCCTGAAAGAGATCCTCAAATACCCTTCCGTCAGACAGGTGGACTATGTGGAGATCAACCCGGCTATCATCCGCCTGGGAAAGAAATATTTCCCGCTGCCGGACGACCCGCGCATCCGTATTATCATAAAGGATGCACGGCGTTATCTCGCCCGCACGACAGAAAAATATGACGTGATCCTGGTGAACGTCCCGCCGCCGGTGACGGCACAGATCAACAGGTATTATACCGCCGCTTTTTTCCGGATGGCAAAAACGCATCTGAACGCCGGCGGGGTGATCTCGCTGCGGCTGCCGGCCTCCCAAAACTATCTGGGGGAGGAGGAGACGGGCATCAACGGTCTGATCTATGCTACGCTGGCCTCCGTCTTCCCGCACGTGCTCATCGTGCCGGGGGAGAAGAACTACTTCCTGGCCTCAGAAGAGCCGCTGAGCCTTCACATCGCCCGCCTTGTGCAGGAGAGAGGCATAGAGAACCAGTATGTCTCCCCCTGGTATATCCAGGACGATCTCCTGCAGATGCGCAACGCTCAGGTGATGGCCAGCCTGCAGAAAACGGACAGGCTCAACAGGGACATGAACCCTGTCGCCTACTTCCGGCAGATCTCCCTCTGGCTGAGCTACTACCGGTTCAACACGAAGATCCTGTTCGGCGTGCTGGGCCTCTTGTTCCTTCTCTTGCTCCTGCGCTCGGGGCCGGTGACCACCGGCATCTTTGCCGGCGGACTGGCTGCCTCCTCGGCCGAGATCCTGCTGCTGTTCATTTTCCAGATCATCTACGGCTATGTCTACCTGATGACCGGCATCCTGGTGACGGTCTTCATGGCAGGTATCGCCGCCGGCTCTCTCACCGGCAGAGGAGTGCAGCACCCTATGCTCCGCCGCCGGTTCCGGACACTCCTGCTGCTTCTGGCGGGAGGCATCGCCCTGCTGCCGGCGCTGGTCTATCTGCTGAGAGCCCTCTCCTCCCTGCCGGCAGCCGGTGAGCTCCTGCTGCTGGGGTATACCTTCGCCTTCGCCTTTGTGACGGGCCGTCTCTTCCGCGAGGGGAGCCGTCTGCAGCAGGGCGATGCCTCGCAGGTCTCCTCCGCGCTCTACAGCGCCGACCTGGCCGGCGGAGCGCTGGGAGCCCTCGCCGTGGCCGCCGTCACCCTCCCCCTGACAGGCATCGCCGGCACCACCCTCCTCACGGCCGTCATCCTGCTCCTGGCAACCCTGCGTCTCCACCTCTCCCGGCAATAATCCTTTTCTATCATTTTATCATTCACTCATTCTATCATTCTATCATTATTATTTGTCCTGCCCTTTGGATTTTTTCACCTCGATTTTGTAACTTGGGTCTCACGATAAAAGAGAGGAGGAAAGGCTTATGGGAAAGAAGATGAACAAGAGGGATTTTCTTAAGCTCACCCTCGCCGGGACGGGAGGACTACTTTACAGTGCCAACACTTTCGGGATAAAACCGCTTGTGGCGGACAAGAATGAAAAGCTGTGGAAATGGAGCAAGCCTGCCATGTACCAGACCGAGACGCCGCGGGGGGTGCGCTGCCTCATCTGTCCCAACGAATGTACCCTCAAGGAGGGAGAGTGGAGCGACTGCCGCAACCGCGTCAACATAGGAGGCAAGCTGTACACCATGGC
>CAZYQV010000385.1:0-2584 GCA_964649775.1 uncultured Rikenellaceae bacterium | reverse complement strand
TCGGCCGCCCGCAGGATGGCCTCGTAGTCGACACCGGCATAGATGACATTGCCACGGACGATGTGTGGCTCATACTCCTCCATCTCCTCGATGGTGCAGTGATGTTTCCTGAGGTCCTCCAGGGTGGCGAAGCGCTGTACCTTCTGGGCCTCCAGGTCACCGTAAGGCATGGGGTGACGCACGGCCACCACCTTCAGGCCTTTCTGCATCAGTATCTCGATAATGCGGCGGGAGGTCTGGCTCTTGCCGCAACCGGTACGTACCGCCCCCACAGAGATCACAGGTTTGGTGCTGCGGAGCATCGTGTCGTCCGGTCCCAGCAGCAGGAAAGAGGCCCCTGCAGCATTCACCACGGCACTTACTTCCATCACCTTGCTGTAAGGGACATCACTGTAAGAAAAAACACAGTCGGTCACCCCGTATTTGCGGATCAGCTCCGGAAGATCTGTTTCAGGGAAAATGGGAATGCCGTCGGGATACAGAGGTCCTGCCAGGGCAGCCGGGTAGATCCTCCCGTCGATATCCGGGATCTGGGCTGCCGTGAAGGCGATCACCTCATAATGATCATTGTCCCTGAAAAAAGTGTTGAAATTGTGAAAATCCCTCCCGGCAGCGCCGATGATGATGACCTTTCTTTTTCCCATGATCTGTTGTTTTTTGATGATGCGATTATACAATATTTGCATAAAAATACGTTCTTCTCATGAAAATAAAAAACATTCCGGGCATCTTTTTCAGGGGGAGGAGGTCATTTCTTCTATAGTGTTGCAGCACAACATGTTTTATAACATCTGAAAAGAGAATAAAAATTTATTTTTATAGCAACCCTTTTGGCATATTTTTCGTCTAACTAATAACAAGTGTGATATTTCGATGAATTTTTTAGCGCATACTTTTCTTTCGGGTGATTCTGATGAGGTCAGGATAGGTAATTTCATTGGCGATTATGTCAAGGGGAGTGATTTCAAGTTGTATCCCGAGGGGATACGCAAGGGGATCATCCTGCATCGTCATATCGATTCCTTCACCGATTCCCATCCGGTGGTTCGGGAGAGCATCTCCCGGCTTGTACCGTTGTATCATAAGTATGCTGGGGTGATCATCGACATTTTTTATGATCATTTTCTTTCGGTCAACTGGGATTTCATCAGTTCTGTCCCTTTGGCGGACCTGGCCGAGCTGACCTATCGCAACCTGCATGATCATTATGATATCCTGCCGGAGGCGATCAAGAAGGTGGTTCCCTCCTTCATCTTCAACCGGTGGCTGGAGGCATACAACACCATTGAGGGCATAGAGACCGTTTTGAGAAAGATGAGTGTGGTGACTTCGCTTCCTGACCTGACCGCCGGGGCCATCCGGTCGCTGGAGGAGTTTTATGAGGATTACCAGAACGAATTTTTTGCTTTCTTCCCGGATATTGTCCACTATGTATCGACCGCTTTCGATATACATCTTTTTCTTAGTGAAGGGTTTCTTTATGAATATGAAGAGGCTTTCCGGAAGAGGGGGTAGGTGGAGTAACGAGTTTTGAGTTTCGAGTTTCGAGTTGCCTGTCTGTAGGCGGGAGGGTTATGAGATAAAAATTTACCGGGGGCATGGGGCCTCCGGTTTTTTATGTCCGGAGGGGGAGATCAGAAGGTCATCTCGAGGCGGTCGGCGTCCAGGCGGATGAAGATGAACAGCAGGATGGTGAAAGCCCAGAGGGAGGATCCGCCGTAGCTGAAGAAGGGCAGGGGGATGCCGATCACGGGGAAAAGGCCGATGGTCATGCCGATATTCACCAGCACATGAAAGCTCAGCAGGGAAAAGACGGAATATCCGTATATCCTGTTGAAGACAGATCGTTGTCGTTCGGCCAGGTATAGGATCCTCATGAGGAAGAGGAGGTAGAAGACGATGACCCCGAAGGTTCCGAGGAATCCCCATTCTTCTCCGACGGTACAGAAGATAAAGTCGGTACTTTGTTCCGGCACGAAGTTGAATTTTGTCTGTGTCCCATTGAGGAATCCTTTTCCCGAGAAGCCGCCGGAGCCGATGGCTATTTTCGACTGGTTCACGTTGTAACCGGATCCGTAGGGGTCGGACTCGATGCCCAGCACGATGTTGATGCGTGTACGCTGGTGGGGTTCCAGGATATTGTTGAAGACATAGTTGACCGAGAAGGTGAAGAGCATGGCCAGGATAAGCACGGCGTAAAGCACGGCTGTGCGCACCAGTTTCAGCCGGTAGATGAAAGGCAGGAAAATGACGGCGCCGCCAAGGATGGAGAGGAAGATGACGGTATAGAGGGAGAGGTTCCTGTGCAGCAGGTGTGAGCCGCCCCAGATGAGCAGTCCCAGCACGGCGATGACCAGCGTGCCTTTTCCCGTGAGGGGCGGCCTACGTTCCAGCAGCAGGTGTATCACCATGGTGAGGGCCAGCAGGATGCCCAGGACGATCGTCCTGTCGACGATGAGGGTGAGGATGAAAAGGACGATGAAGAGGAAGCCCAGTATGAGCACCTCGGCACGGAGGCCTTCGCGGTACAGCACCAGGATGAAAGCGGAGAAGACGAAGGTGGAGCCCATGTCGGGTTGTAACA
>CAZYQV010000384.1:0-5810 GCA_964649775.1 uncultured Rikenellaceae bacterium | reverse complement strand
CCACACCTTGTCGCCCGTGGGAGCATACTCAAAAGCGTTAAGGCCTCCCTCCACCCGGGTGATCTGCCGGGGTGACGAGCCGTCGGCATTGCACTCCCACAGCTGCATCTCCCCGCTCTCGTCGGAGAGGTAGCCGAGGCGGTTGGTGCCCGGCACCCAGCGGCCATGCATCTGATGGCCGTCGGCGGTGGTCACCTGTGTCACCTCCCCGCCCTCCGCAGGGATCGTATAAAGATGGGTGCTGCTCTTGTTGGTCTTTGCATCATAACGGGTGATGCTGAAGAGCAACGTCTTCCCGTCGGGCGACACCTGCGGGGCGGAGATACGTCCGAACTTCCACATGATCTCCGCCGTGAGCTTGCCGCCGGCGATCTCCTGCGCGGTGAGCCTGTTGGAAAAATCCGGTTTTTCTTCCTGCTTTTTTTGCTCCACGGGAGCCTGGGTACAGGAAATTGCCCCCACCATCAGGAAAAAGACGATGAAGTGTTTCATGGTTTTATGATTATTTGATGACAATCAACTCTCCCCGGCACCCGGGACCAAAAGCCAGTATCCCGTTCTTACCCTTCTTCCTTAAAGGCCTCGATGATCTTCTCCTTCAGCTCCTCCAGCAGCTCGGGGTTGTCGGCCAGCAGCTTGCGCACGGTCTCGCGACCCTGTCCCAGACGGGTGTTGCCGTAGCTGAACCACGAGCCGCTTTTCTGGATGATCCCTTTTTCGACGCCCAGGTCGATCACCTCGCCGGTGAGGGAGATCCCTTCGCCGTACATGATGTCGAACTCGGCCTTGCGGAACGGCGGTGCCAGCTTGTTCTTCACCACCTTGACGCGGGTGCGGTTGCCGATGACCTCATCGCCTTCCTTGATCTGGCCGATGCGCCGTATGTCGAGACGTACCGAGGAGTAGAACTTCAGGGCGTTGCCGCCGGTGGTGGTCTCGGGGTTGCCGAACATCACGCCGATCTTCTCCCGCAGCTGGTTGATGAACATACAGGTGGTGTTGGTCTTGCTGATGTTGGCTGTCAGCTTGCGCAGCGCCTGCGACATGAGCCGCGCCTGCAGCCCTACGTTGGAGTCGCCCATCTCTCCCTCTATCTCGGCACGCGGTGTCAGCGCCGCCACCGAGTCGATGACGATGATGTCGATGGCGCCGGAACGGATCAGATGGTCGACGATCTCGAGGGCCTGCTCACCGTTATCGGGCTGCGAGATGAGCAGGTTCTCGATGTCGACACCCAGGTTCTCGGCATAGAAACGGTCGAAAGCATGTTCGGCATCGATGAAGGCGGCAATACCGCCGGCTTTCTGGGCGTTGGCGATGGCATGGATGGCCAGCGTCGTCTTACCCGACGACTCGGGACCGTAGATCTCGATGACCCGGCCCCGGGGATAGCCCCCTACCCCCAAAGCCATATCCAGCGAGATGGAACCCGAGGAGATGGAAGGGACATCCTCCACCACATGATCCCCCAGCTTCATGATCGTCCCTTTGCCGAAGCCTTTCTCTATCTTGTCGATGGTCAGCTGTAAAGCTTTCAGTTTCTCTTTGCTGATGTTGCTCTCGTTTTGCTCTTTGCTCATATCTTTTGTTCGTTAGTGGTTAGTAGTTCGTAGTTCGTGGTTAGTGGTTAGTGGTTAGTAGTTCGTGGTTAGTAGTTCGTGGTTCCGGGTATGGGGTTTGCCGGGACATCGCGGGGAGGAGCTCCGCTCCGGCGTGGTGACCCCGTAAATTCAACTCATTGGCTTTCTTTCATCATTCCCAGGATCTGTTCCGCATGTTCTTTGGTCTTCACCTTGTTGATCACATGCAGGATGATGCCTTCGCCGTTGATGACAAAGGTGGTGCGGTGGACGCCCATATAGGTGCGGCCGTAGTTCTTTTTCTCTCCCCATACACCATAGTCATTCAGTATTTTTTTCTCCGGGTCGGCTACCAGCGGGAAGGGGAGGTCGTACTTTTCAGCGAACCGCTGGTGCGAGGCAACCGTATCCGGGCTTATGCCCACCACGGCAAAACCCTCCGCCGCGAGTTTCTCATGGTTCTCCTTCAGATTGACCGCCTCGGCCGTACATCCCGGAGTGTTGTCTTTCGGATAAAAATATAGGATGAGCGTCTTTCCGGCAAAATCGGATAATTTGACCGTATTGTTATCCTGATCAGGTCCTTCGAACCAGGGAGCTTTGTCTCCCGCCCTCAAATGTGTCATAATGTGGAGTCTCTTTTGAGAATTCACGTAAAATTACGAAGTTTACATGAATTTTCCGGGAAAAAAGGGATGAACTTTTAAGAGTTTTTTAACAGTCCGGAGGAACAATAAAATGTCGAACGATGACCTCCTTCGCCCTTCGGGCTTCGGCGGTTAAAAACGAGGAATGATGAAAACTATTTTTGATCAGAAGATACGTTTTTTCTTTTTCCTGTTTGTGCTTTTTGCCGGGGCGGGTCCTGTGCTCCTGGCGCAGGGGGGTGGTGTTTCCGAACTGGAGAAGGAGGCGCTGACCCGTTTTCAGGAGAAGGATTATTCGAAAGCTTTGGCGAATTACAATAAGCTACTGGAGGCATATCCCCGCGATCCGAAGTACAATTACTATGCGGGGGTGTGTATGGTTGAGCTGGGGCAGGAGCCGGAGAAGGCGGTGTACCGACTGAAGATCGCCTCGCTGAAGCAGGTGCCTGAGGAGGTGTTCTTTTACCTGGGGAGGGCCTGTTACGAGGCAGGGAGATACGATGAGGCAATACGGTGGTATGAGCGTTACCGCGGGAAAGCTCCGGCGGGACAGCGTAAGGAGCATCACCTGGAGAAATACCTTACCGAGGCGGAGATGGCCCGTGACCAGGCTGCCCGGGGGGAAACCCCTGTGCCTTCCCGCCGCCTGTCGCCCCAGGAACAGGCCTCCGTCACCTCACTGGCATACCGTCACCGGGCCGACTCGCTGGAGATGATCCTTGCCCGGGAGAAGGAGCGGCTGGCAGCCACCTCCGGCAGGGTGGAGAAAGAACAACTGCAGAAAGAGATCGCAGCCCATGAGCGGGAGCTCTCCCGTTACCGGGAACAGGCAGGCATCTGGGCGGTGCGTGCCGGCGAGGGAGGAAGCAACGGCAGCAACGACTATACCCTCTTCGGCCCCGGCGACAGTGCCACAAAAGTACTGGCCCCCACAGCCCCGGTGAGCGAAGAGGAAGCTGCTCCTTTTCTGGAGCTGGCGGGAGAGGACTTTTATAAGACGCCGGGGATGCGGAAGATACTGTCGCAGGAAGACTATAATGCAATCGAAGGGTACCGGCAACTGAACAAACAGGGCAATGGCCTGATGAAAGAGGCATGGAAGAGCGGGCAGGAGATAGGCCGGCAACAGATGGTCGTCAACACCTCGTCGCGGGGCTGGGAGCGTAGCAGGGCGGAGAGCCGCATACGCAGCCTGGAGAAAGAGAAAGAGACAAAACGCCTGCAGGCTGTACAGTATTTTCAGAAAGCCAACGACGGGGAGTATGCGCTGAACAAAAAATATATCACCTCTTTGCTGCGGTCAGAGAGTGTGCCTGCAGTCCGCAAGAAACAGGGAGAGTCGTTCAGCAAAGAGGCAGAGCGCAACTACGGCAAAGCCCTGCAGCTGCGCAAAGAGGCGTCGGGCCTGTCGCAGACACGCAGATATGACAAGCTGATGGAAGCCAATGCTTATGAGCTGATGGCCCTCGACAACCAGCGAAAGGCTGTGGCCACGCTGGCAGGGTTGATGCCGGCGACAGACAAAGATATGAGCCATGTGACGGTGGCTGCCAGGAAACCGCAGCCACGGAAAAAACCTGCGGTGGCCGGGGAGAAAATAGAGAAGGCTCCGCCGCCGGAAGAGAAAATTTACCGCCGGCCCGTCAGGAAGACACCTGTCACTGCCGGCAGGGAGCTGGAGAAGTATCCTTTCGGGCTGGTGATGACCCCGGGAGGAAAATACAGGGATGCAGGGGAGATCCCTGCCGGCGACAAGATGCCGGCAGGCGTCAACTACCGCCTGCAGATAGGGGTCTTCAGCAAAGAACCCGACCCTGCCTGGTTCCGGGGGATGTATCCCCTCTTCCGGGAAGATATTCCGGGCAAGGGGCTCACCCGTTATTACGCCGGACAGTTCCGTACCTACGGTGAGGCGGCCCATGCGCTCCTGCAGCTCCGGGAGATGGGATACAACGATGCCATCGTCGTGGGGTATTACGACGGGAAGCGTTCGTCCGTGAGCAGGATACGGTCGCTGGAGGACGAAAAACCCTATGTCAACGTACGGCCGGAGACGACTGCTCCGGCAGCACCCCCGCCACAGCAAGTGCAGGAAACAGTGAAAAAAGAAGAGCCGGCAGCAAAAGAGCAGCAGCTCATCTACCGCGTGCAGGTGGGAGTGTTCCGCAACCCCCTTGCAAAAGAAAAACTGAACGCACTGGAAGAGCTGGCAGGATGGGATCACGTGGTGATCAGGACAAAAAATAATCAGGGGTACTATATCTATGCTATCGGAAATTTTGCTACATTTGATGAGGCGAAGAAGTTCAGGAACAAACTGGCTGAACGTGGCATGAGCGGATGTTTTGTGACGGCATACAAGAACGGGGCACGTATCCTGATAGGAGAGGGCTCCGGGAAATAAAGTCATGTGGGAGATATGGCAAAAGAGAAGATCAAAACGGTAAGTGATGGCACGGATACAAAAGAGGGAAAACATTCTCTTATTCTCCTGAACGATGATGTACATACTTTTGAGTATGTCATCCGTGCCCTGGTGGAGGTCTGCTCACACGACCCGGCGCAGGCCGAACAGTGTACACTCATTGCTCATTATAAGGGAAAATGTGAGGTGAGCACCGGCGGGATGGACAAGTTGAAGGCTCAGCGCAGGGACCTGACGGAAAGGGGACTGAAAACATATATCAATTAAAGATAATACGTAAGTGTCGATACCGGTCATCATATTCCTGATCCTGCTGAGCATCTTTCTTTTTGTGGTGGAGTTCCTGCTCATTCCCGGCATCACCGTGGCGGGGATAGGAGGGGCGCTCCTGCTGATCGCAGCCCTTTTCATGGGGTATAAGTACCATGGGGTCACAACAGGCAATCTACTGCTTGCAGGCACCTTTGTCCTGTTCGTGGTGACCACCGTGGTCATCCTGAAAGGCAGAACGTGGAAACGCATCAGCCTGCATACGACCATCGATTCCAGGGTGAATATGCAGGAGGAGGGTGTGGCGGCCGTGAAGACAGGCGATACAGGAAAGGCGGTCAGTCGCCTCAACCCGATGGGCAAGGTGATGATCGCCGGCAGGGTGTATGAGGCCAAGTCGATCACGGGATACATAGAACAGCAGCAGGAGATCGAAGTGGTGAAAGTATCGGGGAAGCAGATCATTGTAAAACCTAAATCCAGACAGATATGAGTGGAACAGCATTTATCATTGTAGTGATCATCGGAGCGCTTATCCTGCTCTGGGTCTTTTTGTATTTCATACCCATCGGCCTGTGGTTCCAGGCGCAAGTGTCGGGGGTACGTATCTCCCTGTTGCAGCTGATCATCATGCGGTGGCGTAAGGTGCCGCCGGGGGTGATCGTCAGCGCCATGATCGAGGGCTGGAAGGCAGGGCTGGAGCTGTCGCGTGACGAGCTGGAGGCACACTACCTGGCGGGCGGTCATGTGCCCAAGGTGGTACATGCCCTGGTGTCGGCGGTGAAGGCAAACATCGACCTGTCGTTCAAGATGGCCACGGCCATCGACCTGGCCGGACGCGATGTCTTCGAGGCCGTGCAGATGTCGGTTAACCCCAAGGTGATCGAC
>CAZYQV010000383.1:0-3253 GCA_964649775.1 uncultured Rikenellaceae bacterium | reverse complement strand
TAAAAAAGTAACAATTTGAATACGTGCATAAATCACTTCCGTCCAAAGTATTAAAACCTCCCCCGTCCCGGACAAGCCGGGCCACACCCTCGAGAGTGGGATATGAAATGGCAACACAGGCAAATGTCCCCCTTTTAGGCGCTGAAGCTTTTCGCATGAAAAGCGAAAGCGGCTGGAAGAGGAATGATCCACCTGCGTTACGATTCCGTAACTACGGTGGACAAAGAAGGGGGAGGAAAGGGATATGAAGAAAAAGCACGAAAACATTTATCTCAAAGAAAAAACAAAAGATACGGAGGGGGTAGGTTTCAATATTACTTAAATATTTTGCTAATCTATTGATAAACATCATAAAACTCTGTCTCTTAAAAACGTTTTGGACAGCAATGAGCTTACTACGTAGTTCATATTTTGTAATCAGCGCTATTATAACAACATACAAACACCTAAAAAAAAGTACTTTACTACTTTCAACAAACTCTTATCTCCTTTTCGGGAGAATCAGAGATTTCCGGGATCATATACCAGGTGTCCCAAAAAAAAAGTTCCGACAGAATGTTTTGCCGGAACTTTTAACCTAAACCAAACTGTTAATCCCATCCAGGGTTCTGGACAAGCTTTTCATTCAATGTCAATTCGTTGGTAGGGATAGGTTTCAGGTAGTCCCTGCCGGGATCAAATCCATATCCGCCATTCACCCCGCTCAGTGCTTCTTTATAGGGGTCGATATATCCTTCCGCATCTTCGGGCATGTTGGCATTGATAGCTCTGAGATCATCCGTATATTTCGTTCCGCGGGGCCGGTGACCCACAATGAGACTATGTGCTCTCCAGCGCATCAGGTCGTCGAACCTGCGGCCTTCCCCCAGCATTTCTATCTGCCGTTCCCGCCGGATCTCGTACAGGTAATCGGGCAGCGTATATCCGTAATCGGGCCAATCGGGATCAACGGTAATGGACCCCAGTACCAGATGCGGCATCCCTACCCGGTCACGCAGCAGATTGATACTGATATCCAGGTCGGCCTGGGTGAGGGTGCCTAACTCGGCTTTTGCTTCGGCATAATTCAGCAGCGCCTCACCGTACCGGAAAATGATAAATCCCTGATCAAACGAAAAAGATCCTACCCGCGGATCTATATAAGGACGGCGGAATTTCTCCCATTCATATCCGGTAGGACAGTAATTATTGTCCGTCAGATCGGGGTTTTCAAAGAAAGTGGTATCACCTGACGTACTGATCATATAAACATCCCCCGGCACCATGACCGACTGTACGCATCGGGGGTCACGCCCTTCCGTCACCACACTGAGTGTTGAATCGCCCCGGTACAGGGGGCTGACGGAAATGGGCAACCCATCTGCACAGAGGTAGCTCCGCACCTCTTCACGGGTGATCCCTGCACGGTTGGGCCAGAACCATACGTCGTTACCGAAATTGCGGCCCAGCTCCACGTAATTGTATTGCTTCCAGAAAAGAACTTCCGGATTCCCATTGTAATCAATCTGATTAAACAAGTCGTAATAGGCCCTTGCCGGGTCGCCGGTATAGAGGGTATAACGTCCCCCGTCCATCAGTTCCCGCGCAGCACCGGCTGCCTGTTGCAGATAGTTGCCGGGATCGCCCCCCTGAGCCCCGAAAGGTGTGCCGGAATGGTACTTCTCCCAGGTGCCTTCATACAAAGCCACACGGGATTTGAACAGCAAGGCGATGTCTTTGTTCAGCCGCATGGGAGGGAGTTCATCCCCGGTCTTCATCAGATAGATGGCACTGTCCAGGTCGTTGAGTATGAAATCGGCCACCTCGTTACGTGGAGCACGGGCCGAATAGAGATAATCCACATCGTCTACCGAGAGGCTTCTGTCTATGATCGGCAGATCACCGAATTGAGTGAACAAATTGAAATAGAACCAGGCTCTGAAAAAGTAACCTTCTCCGCGGTAATGATCCACCAGATCGCCACTGGCACGATGAACATTTTCCAGAAAATAGTTGGCATCCCGGACATTGCCCCACGACCATCCTCCTCCCGAAGAAGGAACATTCACCGTGCCGTCCAGACGGTCTGATTTATGAGTATAAATAGCAATGTCCGTACCGTTGTCGGGGATCCACGACCAGCCTGTGCCCCGGCGGCTCCAGCCGGAGAAAGTATTGTACATACGATTCAGATAGAGTTGCAGATCATTGTCCGTTTTCCAGAATTCCGGATCGGATATCTGATCCATCGGAGAAAGATCCAGCAAATCCTTGTTGCAGGAAAAGAGCGACAACAAAATAACAGCGGAAAAATATAAGATCTTTTTCATGACTTCCGAATTTAAAAGTTAAGATTTACACCCAACGAGATCACCTTCGATAACGGATAAGCCTTACCGGCCCCCCACCAGTTTCCGTAGATGGTTTCAGGATCGTAGAACAACAGTTTGGTGAATGTCAGAAGATTTTCTCCTGAGAGGTAGATGCGGAATTTATCCACACCTGCTTTATTTGTCAGGCGCGAAGGAAGGGTATATCCCAATTGAAGGCTTTTGAGCCTCAGATAAGCGCCGCTTTGCAGAAAATGAGTGGTGGGAAATCTCCAGTTTTTGTTGTTATCGCCCGGGTTTTGCGAATATGGCCGTGGGAAATAGGCATCCGGGTTGGCGCCCAGCGGACTGGTATCATCTCTCCAGTAGTCCAGATGCTCTTTGTATACCGTGGCGTGGTATTTCCCCTGGGCCGGACCTCTCATGCTTCCCGTACGGATATCCATATCCCGTTTTCCGACACCCTGGAAGAAAAAGGAGAAATCAATCCCTTTCCATCCAATATTTCCCGACACACCATATTGATAATGCGGCGTGCTGTTGCCGATCACTTTCATATCCCCATGGTTATCGGCAGTATAATCACCGACGGAGATCTCATGATCACCATCCTGGTCCACATATTTCAGGTCGCCCGGCAGATACTTTTTCGCCCGGATGAAGGACTGGTCCACACCCCAGTCTTCAACCTCCTGCTCGGTCTGGAAAAGCCCTGCCGTTTCAAACCCCCAGATCTCCCCCAGGTCCTTACCGACATAATAGGTGGAGAGGATATTTGTCGGATTGTTGTATTCGGTTACCACGCGGTTATAGTCGGAGAGGACGCCTCTGAACCCGTAGCTGAAATCACCGATCTTATCATTCCAGGCAATCTCCACTTCCCAGCCCCGTATACGCACCTCCCCGTTGTTTTTCTTCGGCACGGAGGTACCCAGAACAGCGGG
>CAZYQV010000382.1:0-4181 GCA_964649775.1 uncultured Rikenellaceae bacterium | reverse complement strand
TTAACAGGAAATACCTGTATTTTTGAACCGGTTAATAAAACAAAAAACGGAAAAGTTTTCCTCCGGCTTAGCGCAACAGCGTCGAAACTGTCGCTGCGGGCCATGAAGACGAAGCAGTAGGTTGTTTTTGGTTTAGGTTATTAAAAGGTTAATACGGTAAAAGCAGGTGTGAGGACACCTGCTTTTTTTTGCTCTTTTCCGGTGTGTGCCCCCATGAAATCCTCGACCGGTGTTCATCCCGGAGAACGCATCAGTCCGCACCAATCAAGCTTCCCGGTGCGTACTTTGGGATAAATTAAAAAACGAAACAGTATATATAGCAGAGTGTCAGGCAGATACAGGGGTGGCAAAAAAATATCAAATAAAATTCCGGTGAATATAAATTATGGCACGGTAATTGCATTTTGTTAGATGAGCCATAAGACAAAGCAGTAGGTTTTTTGGTTTAGGTTAATAAAAGGGTTAATACGGGAAAAGGCAGGTGCAAACCTGCCTTTTTTTATTGGGTTTATTCGAAGATCATGCCGGCCAGGAGGGGGTGTTCGGCGGGATCGACGGGGAAGGCGGTGATGATCACGGGGAGTGTGACCAGTTGTTCGAGGAGTTTGTTGAGGAGAGGTGCTTCCGGTTTGGGGGAGATGTGCAGGAAGAAATCGATATTTTTCAGTTTGGGGATGAGGATGCCTGTTTCGGAGCGGTTGGCTATAAGATGGTAGGTGACCATCCGGGTTTGGTCGTCCCACCGGAAGAGGGGGAATGATTGTGTGACGTTCTGTTTTTTGCGTGTGATCCCGTATTCTCCGGCACGTACCAGATGCATACCGGTCTTATTGTTGAGGGTCCAGGCGAGGTGGTATCCTTTTTCATGGGAAGCGATGGCGAGGAGGGCATGGTCGATCTCCTCGTGGAGGCTTAGCCTGTGTTTTTTGCTTTTGGTCATGGCAGCTGGCTGTTATATATCGCGGATGCGTTTCCAGGCGGCCCTGGCGGCATCCTGTTCCGCCTCTTTTTTTGAGTGTCCGGATCCTGCACCCAGGAGCTCGTTGCCGGTTTGCAGCAAGGTACGAAAAAAACGTTTTCCGGTATCTCCGGTCTGCTGACGTGTGACAAAGGAGAGTCGCACCCGGTTTTTCTGGGCCCATTCGACCATCATGCTTTTAAAGTCGGTATTGTTGTCCAGGATCTCCTGAAAGGGGATGGTCTTTCCGAAGAGGGTTTTCAGGAAATATTTTTTCGTTTTCCGGTAGCCATGGTCGAGAAAGAGTGCGCCGATGAAGGCTTCGAAAACATCTCCGTAGATATGGCGTTTCTGGTTCTCGGACTGGTGATTATATTTTACATATCTGTCGAGGTGCAGGGTGAGTGCTATCTCGTTGAGGGTGTTTCTGTTGACGATCCTGGCGCGCAGTTTGGTGAGCGATCCTTCGTCTTTCTCGGGGAAGAGGTTGTAGAGGTATTCGGCCACGATGGTGCTGATGACCGTGTCGCCGAGGAATTCGAGCCGTTCATTGTTCACAGGGGTGCCGTTCACATAGACGGTCTCCGAGCGGGTGATGAAAGCTGTCTGGTAGAGCAGGATATTTTTCGGGGGAAAGGAAAGGATCTCTTTCAGGTATGAATGAAAGCCCTTCTGGGGTGGTAAAAGAGGACTGTTTTTTTTCAGGAAAGAGAGCACTTGCTATCCTTCAAATTTTTTAAAGATGATGGAGGCGTTGTGGCCGCCGAACCCGAAAGTGTTGCTCAGGGCTGATCGGACATCCTTTTTTACTGCCTTGTTAAAGGTAAGGTCGAGGTTGGGGTCGATTTCGGGATCGTCTTCAAAGTGGTTGATGGTGGGCGGGATGATCCCTTTTTCGATGGCCATCAGGGCAGCGATGGCTTCGACGGCTCCAGCGGCGCCCAGCAGGTGGCCGGTCATGGATTTGGTGGAGCTGATGCTCATTTTGTATGCCTGTTCACCGAAGAGCTTGATGATGGCCTGTGCTTCGGCGATGTCTCCGCGCGGGGTGGCTGTCCCGTGCACGTTGATGTAGTCGATCTCTTCGGGAGACATACCGGCATCGTTAAGTGCTGCTTCCATCACCAGGGCAGCACCCAGTCCCTCCGGGTGTGGGGCTGTCAGGTGGTAGGCGTCGGCCGAGAGGCCGGCTCCCGCCACCTCGGCATAGATTTTGGCGCCGCGGGCTTTGGCATATTCCAGATCCTCGAGGATCAGTGCCCCGGCACCTTCTCCCAGCACAAAACCGTCCCGCGTCTTATCAAAGGGCCGCGAGGCTGTCTTGAAATTGTCGTTGTTGGTACTGATGGCCATCATCGAATTGAAACCACCGACACCCACCTCATTGATGGGAGCTTCGGCACCGCCGGTGACGAAGATGTCGGCCTTGCCCAAGCGGATGTAGTTGTATGCGTCGATGATGGCGTTGGCAGCCGTGGAACAGGCAGAGACCGTCCCGAAGTTGGGACCGCGGAAGCCATATTTTATGGAGATATGACCGGCAGCAATGTCGGAGATCATTTTGGGGATAAAGAAAGGACTGAAACGGGGTGTGCCGTCTCCCAGGGAGAAAGCACGTATCTCATCCAGAAAGGTCTGCAACCCCCCGATGCCGGAACCGAAGATCACCCCCACGCGGTTGTGATCCACCTTTTCCACGTCAATGCCTGCATCGTGGACAGCCTCGTCGGAAGCTACCAGAGCGAACTGGGCATACAGGTCGAGCTTGCGCTGTGTCTTCCTGTCGAAATATTCACCCGGGTCGTACTCCTTCACCTCGCAGGCAAAACGGGTCTTGAACTTGCTGGTATCAAAACGTGTAATAAGGTCGGAGCCGCTAACGCCGGCAGCCAATGCATCCCAGAAATCGGGTACATTATTCCCTATCGGGGTTAGTGCTCCTAACCCTGTAACTACTACACGTTTTAAAGTCATCGTACTCTATTTTACGTTTTCTTCGATGTACTTGATCGCTTCGCCTACCGTGGAGATGTTCTCAGCCTGATCATCGGGAATGCCAATGTTGAATTCCTTTTCAAATTCCATGATGAGTTCAACGGTATCCAGCGAGTCTGCACCGAGGTCGTTGGTGAAGCTGGCTTCCGGAGTAACTTCACTCTCGTCAACGTTCAGCTTATCAGCAATAATCGCTTTTACTCTTGATGCAATGTCTGACATGATCTTAAAATTTTAGTTATAATTAAAGTTAGTTGTCGGTGCAAAGAAATGTATTTCATCAAAATTTTTCAAACAAATATAAATTTTTTTATCCATCCGGGAAATAAGAGAGCCAAAATCTTCCGATATTTGATCAGGATATATCATTATAAATTGCAATAAATGAGTAAAAAATGGAGACTGGCGGTCTTTGCGTCGGGGTCGGGGACCAACGCAGAGAACCTCATTGAACATTTCAACAAAACGTTCGATAAAAAGGTTGTACTTGTTTTATCCAATAATCCGGAGGCGTATGTGCTTCGGCGGGCAGCCCGTTTGGGTGTTCCGGCGAAGGTTTTCAGCCGGGAGGATCTGAAGGGGGGGGAGGTTCTTGCCCTTCTGCGGGAATACTCGGTGGATTTTGTGGTGCTGGCCGGCTTTCTCTGGCTGGTGCCGCCGGACATCATAGCGGCATACCGGAACAGGATCGTCAATATTCATCCGGCGTTGTTGCCCAAATACGGGGGCAAGGGGATGTACGGTCACCATGTTCACGAGGCGGTGCTGGCTGCGGGTGAGGAGCAATCGGGTATCACCATACATTATGTCAATGAGAAGTATGACAGCGGGGATATCATTTTCCAGGCCCGTTGTCCCGTTCTGCCGGACGACACCCCGGAGAGTCTCCAGGAGCGTGTACATGCCCTGGAGTATGAACATTTCCCCAAGGTAGTGGAGATGTTGCTTGACAGGGAGGATCCCGGGAAGGAGTGATCTCAGCTTACGACCACGTTGATGATACGTTTGGGTACGAAGATCACTTTCCTCACGGTCTTTCCCTCTATCCATTTGCGGGCCTGTGGTGCTTCTAGCACAGCCTTTTCGGCAGCTTTTGCCTCCATGCTCACCGGGAGAGAGAGCTTAAACCTCATTTTACCGTTAAAGGAGACAGGATATTCGAAAGTATCTTCCCGGAGGTATTTTTCATCATAGTCGGGCAGACGGGCAAAAGAGATGCTGGGTTGGT
>CAZYQV010000381.1:0-3049 GCA_964649775.1 uncultured Rikenellaceae bacterium | reverse complement strand
TGTTATAAATATCAGGGTAATATTTTTTCAGATCGTAGAACTTTGTGGGATTGTACTCTTTGATTATCTTGAGTACCAGCTTGTTGGCTTCGATGATCTCCTCAATGGCATTCAGACTGCCACGGGAGAGCTGCATGAATGATTCCCTTTTTTTCGCGAGCTCATGCTCACATACCTTTTTTACAAGATCTTTCTTGTCAGAGACATATTGATAAAGAGTCTTCTTTGATATCCCCAGTTCCCGGGCCACATCATCCATTGTGATACTTTTGATCCCGACATGGTTATATAACTCGGTCGCTTTTTCTATTATCCTTTGTTTTAATAAATCAGACATGATAAATATTGATTGGTCGTGACAAATATAGAAAAAGAAAACCAAGGAAACAAAAATAATAAAATGTGTTTCCTGTGTTTACTGAAAAAGGGAAAAAGGTATCAGGGAGAATACCGGAAACGGTTCGGTTACCGGAGCATTCCGGCAAAAAAAGTTTTCAGTTCGTGAAAGTTGTCGACCACAAGATCGTGTCTCCGGAGGAGGCGTTCGCGGGTTTGGTGTCCGGATGAGAGAAGCACGCATTGAATACCCATTGCTTCTGCCACCTCGAGATCGTGGAGGGTATCTCCGACCATCCAGGCAGAGGATTTATCGGGGAGAATGGTTTTCATCAGTTTTTCACCGGCCGAGCGTTTGCCGTCGGCATAGATATCCCCGAGGCCCTGTATTTTGTCGAAAAAGTGGTCGATGCCGTAACCGGCCAGCATATTATCCAGTCTTTTCTGTTCCATAGCTGACAACACATATTGCCGTACGCCATTTTCACGGAGGTACTGCAAGGTCTCTTTTACTCCTTCGTGGAGGGTTGCCAGTTGCAGGTTGCGGAAATAGATCTCAAGAAAGCGGCGGGACATTTCATCGAAGTTGTCCCGACTGAAATTGATCCCCAGTTTTTGATAGAAGTCTTTCACGGGAAAGTCGAAATGGGAACGATAGAAATCTTCGGTGATTTGCGGAAGGTTCCGGGCAGCCAGTTCTTCGTTCACGCTCAGCAGGCTCACTTTCACATCATCCAGCAACGTGCCGTTCCAGTCCCAGATCACGGCGGTAAGCTTCCTGTTATTTCTCATTATTCCGTTTTTTCCCGGTGTTTACCAGTGAAGCGCGTTTGAATTCTATGTTGGGGTCGAAAATATAGCGGTAGGTGACGAGTGTCTTGGTGACGGTGGCTCCTATCTGTTCGAGTACTTTCATCATGGGAGGGTTGTAGTCGGCGATCCAGTTCATCTCCAGCTCCTTGTACTGGAAGTTCTCTGAATAGGCCACCTTGGAGAACTCGTGTATCATCGCTGCCTCCACCCCTTTGCCCCGGTGTTCGGGCACCACCCCGAAAAGGATCCCCACTGCTTTGTCGATCACTTTCCGCACATCTTTGTACCAGAGAAAACGCAGTTTGTTGACAAGATGCAATTTGCCGTTCATATATTTCAGTATCTGATTGATCTCGGGGATCATCAGGTAGAAGGAGATGGGTTCTCCCTTGTAGTAGCCGAACCAGAGCAGTTTCTCGTCGAGGATGGGCCTGAGGGTACGGTAGAGGGTGCGGGCCTGTGCCGGTGACATGGGCGGCACATCGGGGAAGGTCGCCCAGGCTTTGTTGTAGACGGTGCGAACCATCTCCGCGAGGTCCTGCATGCGGTCTTTGGGAAGGTAGCCAAAGGAATAGTCCGGGTTGTTCAGCAGGCGTTGTGCCCGTCGCAGCATGGCCGGTTGCAGGGCTCCTTTTTCTATGGTGCGGTGATAGATGAGTTGATTGAAATAGTTGCGGAAGCCATAAGCTTCAAACAGCTCTTTATAATATGGCGGGTTGTAGTTGACCCCGTATCCCGGCTCGCTGAAACCCTCCACCAGCAAGCCCCAGAAACGATCCCTCTCCCCGAAGTTGATGGGGCCGTCCATGGCTTTCATCCCTCTTTCCGTAAGCCAGTCGCGGCAGAGATCAAAGAGGGTGAATGCCGCCTGACGGTCGTTGACACACTCAAAAAAACCCATGCCGCCGACAGGGTACTCATATTTCTTTGCCGAATGACGGTTGATAAAGGCCGCCACCCTCCCCACGCTCCTGCCCTGCGCGTCTTGCAGGATCCAGCGCACTGCCTCGCCGTGGCGGAAATACTTGTTCTTTTTCGGGTCGAACACATCCCGTATATCCTGGTCGAGGGGCCGGATCCAGTGGGGGTCATCCCGATAGATCTTCAAAGGGAGGTGAAGAAATTCTTCCTCCGTTTCAGGACTGTTGACTTCGAAGATCTTAAATTCCGGAGACATATATTAATAAGGTATGTTGTCAAAAAAAAACACCGGACCCTTCCGATCCGGTGTTAAAAATAGTGGATTAAAAAAAAGAAAAAAAACTTCCTCCCTGAAATGGTACTTATTCACAACCCGAAGGTCTCTTTCAGCCGGTCAACATAATCCAGTTTTTCCCAGGCAAAGAACTCCACCTTTTTGAAATGTTTTTCTTTGCCGTCCACCACGCGGGTGATGGTGTCCTGGTGAGTGTTGTAATCGACCTCCACCTCCTCGGTATAAGGATCACGTCCGAAATGACCGTACGAGGAGGTTACGCGGAAGACCGGGTTTTTCAGTCCGAACCGTTTTACGATGGCATAAGGTCGCAGGTCGAAGATCTCTTTGATCTTTCCGGCGATGGCGCCGTCGGTTATTGTTTTGCCTGCGGCGTCCTTCACGCGAGCGGTGCCGTAGGTGTTGATGAAAATACCCACCGGCTCGGCGATGCCAATGGCGTAGGCCAGCTGTACCAACACCTCGTCGGCGATGCCGGCGGCCACCATGTTCTTGGCGATGTGGCGTGCTGCGTATGCGGCCGAGCGGTCCACTTTCGAGGAATCTTTGCCCGAGAAAGCTCCGCCGCCGTGGGCTCCTTTGCCGCCGTAGGTGTCGACAATGATCTTGCGGCCCGTAAGGCCCGTATCCCCGTGGGGGCCGCCGATAACAAATTTTCCCGTGGGGTTGACGATCAGCTTGTAA
>CAZYQV010000380.1:0-7404 GCA_964649775.1 uncultured Rikenellaceae bacterium | reverse complement strand
AAGTATCATGACATCAACGGTGACGACCGCATCTCCGGTCTCGACCGTGTGCCCCTGGGATGGCCCACCTCCCCCGAGATCGTGTACGGCTTCGGGATCTCCACCGGTTACAAAAACTTCGATATCTCCCTTTTCTTCCAGGGCCTCGCCCACGAGTCGTTCTGGATCTCTCCTTATTATACGGCACCTTTTGTTGATATAGATGGTACCAATAAAGTCACATCCAACAACCAGTTGCTGAAAGTGTATGCTGACAGCTACTGGTCGGAAGAACACCGCGATGTTTATGCCCTTTGGCCCCGGCTGGCCGACCGCATCATCTGGAACAATGTGCAGACAAGCACCCATTTCATGCGCAACGGCGCCTTCCTGCGTCTCAAGTCGGCCGAGATCGGTTACTCCCTGCCGGAAAAGATCATTTCGCGGGCTAAGATCAAGCAGGTACGCTTCTATTTCAACGGAACCAATCTGCTCACCTTCAGCAAATTCAAACTATGGGACGTGGAAATGGGCGGCAACGGCCTCGCCTACCCCATCCAGATGGTTTTGAACGGAGGTATTCAGGTATCATTCTAACACACGATAAACGAAGAGATCATGAAATTGCTGAAATATTTCGCAGGATTTTTCTTACTGCTGACGGTAGCTACCTCATGTAACTACCTGGATGTCGTACCCGACAATGTGGCGACGATAGACAATGCTTTCTCCGACAGGTACACGGCTGAAAAATACCTCTCCACCTGTTATTCATATCTTCCCAACTATGGGAATGCGTGGAATAACGTCACTTTCCTGGGAGGGGATGAATGCTGGTTTCCCGAACGGCTCAGCTATAACAGCGGCCAGCGCATCGCCCGGGGAGAGCAGAACATCACCAATCCTTATTTCGACTATTGGAGTGGTGCGCGCAGTGGGCAGCCCCTTTTTGTGGGGATTCGTACCTGTAACATCTTTCTCGATAACATAGACCAGGTTCGTGACCTTCCTGATTTTGAAAAAGCACGCTGGAAGGCCGAGGTTAATTTTCTGAAGGCCTATTATCACTGGTATCTCATCCGGATGTACGGTCCCATACCGATCCAGGACAAAAGTTTGCCGGTATATGCGACCACCGACCAGATCAAGGTGAACAGGGATCCGCTCGACAGTTGTTTCAATTATGTCGTCCGGACCATTGATAGGGCCATGCCGGATCTTCCACTGAACATAGAGATGGAGAGCACGGAGCTGGGAAGGATCACCCGGCCCATTGCTGCGGCCATTAAGGCCCGGGTGCTGATCACGGCTGCGAGCCCGTTGTTCAACGGCAACCCCGACTATTCATCGGTGACCTCCAAAGACGGCACACCCCTCTTTCCGCAGGAGTATGATCCCGACAAGTGGGTACGGGCAGCCAATGCGGCCAAGGATGCCATCGACATTGCAGAGGCAGCCGGCTTCCATCTCCTGGAAAAGGAGGACCTTCTGAACCCCAAGGCCCATAACGACACGGTGATGATGAAACTGGTATTGCGCAGCCGGGTCACCCAGCGCTGGAACGCCGAGTTGATCTGGGGAGGCACCTCCGGCATCGCCCATCGCATCCAGTACGAGGCCACCCCCCGTTTCTATCCCTGTACTTATAACCCGGTGGCATCCCGTCTGGCACCCACCCTGCGCGTGGCCGAACAGTATTACAGCAAAAACGGGGTACCAATCGACGAAGATGTGGACTATGACTATACCAACCGCTACACGCTGCGTACTGCCACATCCGATGAACGTTACTATATATCCGAAGGCGAACAGACAGCTGTACTGAACTTCGACCGTGAACCGCGTTATTATGCCGACCTTGCTTTCGACAGAAGTGTATGGCATTTCAACGGCAACGAAGATGACAACAACCCCTGGATCATCAAAAATCGCCGGGGTGAATATTCCTCGATCTTTGAGGTGAGCCAGTATTCCCTGACGGGTTACTGGCCCAAAAAGATCATCCACACGGAGAACGAGATCCGCAACGGATCGTGGTATTACATCACCGACTATGCATGGCCGGTGGTTCGTCTTGCCGACCTGTACCTTTACTATGCCGAAGCCCTCAATGAGGTCAACGGTCCTACCGCAGAAGTATATGATTATCTCAACCGGGTGCGGCGCCGTGCCGGCCTCGACGGTGTCCTGGAAAGCTGGTCGGCCCATTCCCGCAACCCCGATGAACCCAAATCGAAATCGGGTCTGCGCAAGATCATTCACCGCGAACGGCTCATCGAAATGGCCTTCGAAGGGGATCGTTTCTGGGATCTGCGCCGCTGGAAAGAGGCCCAAAAGTACATGAACACCCCCATCCAGGGATGGGATGTGGAGAAATTCGACCCGCTGGAGTACTACAGGGTGAAGTCAATCTATTTCCAGTCTTATACCCTGCGGGATTACCTGTGGCCTATTCCTGAGAAGGAGATCGTTCTGAACCCTAATATCGTCCAGAACCCAGGTTGGTAATAAAAAATATTGTGAACGTGAAAAATACGATATCATGAAAAAACTGTTCATATTTTCCGGCATTATGTCGATGTTGCTTTTTGCCGGCTGCAAAGAAGAGAACATGTTGGGACCGATCGATCACGACTCCCAGCCCCCGGGACCGGTAAAGGTCGTCAGTGTGACACCCGTCAACGGAGGGTTTGACATCACCTATGATCTTCCAGGCGACGAAGACCTGTTGTATGTCAAAGCCGTTTATTCGATCGCCGGCCGCGAGGTGGACAACCGGGCTTCCGCCTACACCACCAAAATGACCATTCTTGGCTTCGGCGACACGGCCGTCCATGAGGTACGGCTCTATGCTGTGGATCGCAGCGGCAACCAGTCGGAGGGAGTATCTTTCTCGGAGAAGCCACTGGAGCCTCCCATCTGGCTCATTGCCAACAGCATGACGATCCAGCCCGACTGGGGAGGGGCCAAATACACTTGGAAGAACCCCACCAATGCCCCTGTAGCCATCATGCTGATGGCTCCCGACTCCACAGACAAGATGAAAGTGTTCCACACCGTCTATACCGAAGTGGATTCGGGTACATTTTCCCTGCGCGGCTTCGACACTGTCCCCACTCCTTTCCGGGCCATGGTGCGCGACCGCTGGGACAACCTCTCCGACACGGTACGCCCTTCCACTCCTTCCTACACCATCGTACCGTGGTATGAAGCACGTCTTGACAAGTCCAAATTCCGTGTGGTCGTACTGGATAACGACACCCGTTGGGATGCCTGGGCCGGTAAACCGGAAAATCTCTGGGACGACGACCTCACCACCTTCGGTCATACGCAGGGCGACCATCCCTTCCCGCAGATCATCACCATTGACCTGGGGGTGAAGGTGATCCTAAGCCGGTTCAAGGTGAACCAGCGCTCCCACAGCCAGCAATATTACGCTTATAATCACGGCAATCCGAAACGCTACGACGTGTATGGCTCGCTGACAATCCCCGACCAGAGCGGGAACCTGGACGACTGGCTTAAGTTGCGGGAGACATGTGTCTCCACCAAACCCTCCGGTCTGCCCAACGGACAGAATACTGACGAAGACATAGTCCATTTCCTTGACGGGGATGAATACACTTTCGATGTTTTGGTACCGATCCGTTACTTCCGCTTCGCCGTCCTGGAGACATGGGATGGAGCCGGCTTCGTTGATCCCTGCGAACTCACATTCTGGGGAAATATCCTTGAAGAGTATAACTAATGCATAAACATCAGATAATGAAAAAGATAATTACTATACCGTTTGCCCTGACCACGGCGCTGGTGCTCTTCCTGGCCGGATGTCAGAAAATGGAGGATTTCCACGAGAAATACATCAAAGACGGTGAGATCATCTATACCACCAAGATGGATTCCGTGATCACCTATGCCGGTTACCAGCGTGTGCAGCTTAAAGGGATCCTCAAGGATGCGTTTGGCGTGACCCAGATCATTGTATACTGGAATGAAGGCCAGGACTCTTTGATACAACCTTACACCCGCGAAAACGATGTCGATACGGTGGAGATCTTAGTGGAGAACCTAGAGGAACAATCCTATATGTTCGATATCTATACCAGTGACGATAAGGGGCATCGATCGATTAAGGTACAGGCCTTTGCCACCGCTTACGGGGAACGTTTCCAGTCAGCTCTCTACCCCCGTACGGTAAAGACCTATTACATTCACGATGCCGACACGCTGGGGATGCGTTTCCTGCCGGCAGAAGAGCTGGAGCTCCACAGCGAAGTATCCTATACCGACACGACAGAGCAAGAGGTCGTCCTCAATATCGGAACGAAAAAATCTATTGAGCTTCTTCCGGCTTTCAAGGAAGGCATACAGATACGCACCTGGTTCCTGCCCGAAAAGACGGCCATCGATTCTTTCCCTTCCGACTGGAAAATGACTGAGGTGGCCATCTACCACAGTACCGGCGCATTTAACCACCCTCTGTCGGGCGTGCGTAACTTTGAGATGGACAAAGCGGTCGTCAGGATCGATGATCGCACCCTGGAGACGGACTATGCTGATATGGGGCAGTACGGTTACCGCATGAAGCTGCGTATACAGCCCGATAATATAGTCATTGTCCTGCCTGCCGGTGAGACACCGGCCAATCTGGAACCCGACGGAGAAAATACCTGGAACCCGGATACCAAGACCTTCAATCTGGCGACCAAATACGAAGCCACCCTGGGTTACCGGAATGTGATCGAAACGCTCGTAAAAAAATAAGAATATGTCCTTCAAAATAAAAAGGAGCCGGCTGGCTCCTTTTTATTTGAAGTAAAATCTCCGAAAAGGTGATCATTTCACTTTTTTCATCACGAACCGGCCTCCCACGACGCTGAGCAGGATGGTAAAGAGGAGCATGGCAGCGATGGTGATTTTCTGGTCCACATCGCCCATGCTCTCCATCAGGGAATGGATGCCGGCATAGAAAAAAATGCCCAGCGGATAGTAGACAGCGATGAAGAGGGCCAGGGAGACAGCCTGCACGATGAAAAAACGCCTTTCCCCCACCCTGCCGAAACCGGCGGCCACAGGAATGAGGATACGCAGCTTGGGGAGGAAAGTGAGGATCAGCACAGTTTTTACCAGGTTGTCCGACATCTGCTGCTGATAGTTGCCCATCCACACCGGGTAACGGTTGGTAAGTGCATTGATCAGGCGCGTGCGGTTGCGGGACAGATAGAAGAGGATCACATTGCGCACATAGAGGGCCATGAAAGACATCACCGCCCCTCCCCACACATTCATCAGGCCGTTGTGGGAGAGCCAGGCGATGATGATTAGCGACAACTCGTCGGAGACAGGCGAGACAAAGTCGAAGATGATATAGTAGAACGCTATACCCAGATATGTATATGCCGTAACGATCCCGTACAGGTCGGTTGCGATCACGCTTCAGTTTTTACTGGGGTCACCCCGTTAACGAACATTTCCGGTGTGACAAAATAAAAGTTTTTTCCCGGGCTGCCAAAAATGAGGAGAAGAGGCCGGAAAAAAATAAATGTTCTTATCTTTATTTCACCAAAAAACAACCGTTATGACACACAAATATCTTTTTCCCCTGCGGCCTTTGTCCTCCCTCATCATGTTCTTCCTGCTCTTTTCTACAGGTCATGCCCAGCTCTCCGGCGGCGGCGAGGCCAACCCTGCCCTGCACACCCACAGGCAGGCGCTGGAGCGGTGGGAGACACTCCGTTTCGGCATGTTCATCCACTGGGGACCCGTAGCGCTGCGCGGCACCGAAATAGGCTGGTCGCGCGGCACCAGCGTGCCGGTGACCGACTATGACTCGCTGTACAAGGAGTTCAACCCTGTTCTTTTCGATGCAGACGAATGGGTACGTATTGCCAAAGAGGCCGGCATGAAATATATGGTACTGGTCACCAAACACCACGACGGCTTCTGTCTGTGGCCGTCGGACTATACGGAATACGATATTGCCGCCACTCCCTATAAAAAGGATATCGTGAAACAACTCGCCGACGCCTGTGAAAGGGAAGGCATCCTCTTCGGCACCTACTACTCCATCCTCGACTGGTGGAACCCCCTCTACCCCGCCGGTCACGGCAAGCCTCCCAAAGACCCTGCCAGGGCGGATATGGAGAAATATACCGAGTACCTCTATCACCAGGTGGACGAGCTGGTGGAGAAATACCACACCAACATCCTCTGGTTCGACGGTCAGTGGGAAAAACCCTGGACCCACGAAGCCGGTATGAAGCTGTATGCCCATCTGCGGGGGCTGAAGGATGATCTCCTGATCAACAACCGGGTGGACAAAGGAAAGATCACCGGTTCAGATGATACGCAAAAGTATGCCGGGGATTTCCTGACCCCGGAGCAGAAGATCGGGGCTTATGATCTCCTGAACCCGTGGGAATCGTGTATCACCATCGCCCGGCAGTGGGCCTGGAAGCCCAACGACAAGGTGAAGGGCACGGGTGAGATCATCAGGACCCTGGCCCTCACGGCCGGCGGCGACGGCAACTTGCTGCTGAACGTCAGCCCTATGCTCGACGGACGCATAGAACGCCGGCAACAGAAAAGACTCCGCGAGGTGGGCGACTGGCTGAAGAAATACGGGGAAGCCGTCTACGGCACGCGGGGAGGTCCCTACCTGCCCGACAGCACACTCACCTCCACCCGCAAGGACAACCGTATCTACCTGCACCTGCTGGCCTCCCCGGGCAAAGAGCTGGTGCTGCCGGCACCGGGAGAAGTGAAGGTAAAAAAGGTTCACTTTCTGGGAGGCGATGAGCTTTCCTGGAAAAAGGAGAAGGAGATGCTGCGGATCACCCTACCCGCATCCCTCCCCGACCCGTATGACAACGTGATCGTCCTCGAGCTGAACAAGGAGGCGGAAAAGGTGGAGACGATGGGAAGATGAAGCGATGAAGAGATACTTGCCTGCCGCAGGCAGGAAGCGATGAGGCGATGATGAGATGAGGCAAGCCGGTTTGTTTAAAGTTTGATATGCCCTGACGGGCCTGTTTGGTGTGGCTATGCCACGTTTGTGGTTTTAGCCCTTTCAAACCTCAAACCTTCAAACAACCGCACAGCGCCCTACGTAGCCAACGGCGAAGTAGGGACGCGGTTATCAAACTCTTCAACTCTTCAACTTCTCAACTCTTCAACTTATATCCCACATACAACCCATTCCCCTTGTTCACCGTGATTATCTCCAGGTCGGGGGTATGCTCCTTCATCTCTTCGGTGAAGGTACGCAGGAAGTTCATATAATCGCTTTTTTCAAGTGATTCCAGCAGCCGTGTGGGCCAGTCGAGAGGCTCGTAAAAATCGTGTATCACCACAACCCGGCGGGTCACGCGGAACATCTCCCGTAAGACGGACTGCCGCAATTCCCTCTTCATCCCGTGCATCACA
>CAZYQV010000379.1:0-2573 GCA_964649775.1 uncultured Rikenellaceae bacterium | reverse complement strand
GGAATATTCGATGCCGGAAGGGATGATCAGGACATCTTTTTCGAAATCCTGTTTCTCGGCCGCCTGAAAAGCTGCCCGCATGATCCCTTTCTTGAGACGCCGCAGCCGGCGGTAGGGGGCATGGTTGCCCTCGGGGAGGATCACCAGGCTGGTGGGGCCCTCCAGCACGTCGATGTTCTTGCGGAAGATCTCCTCGTTCTTTTTCAGGGCGGCATAGCCGTCACGTATGCGGTAGACGGGGAGGATCTTGATGAAGTAGAGGATTTTCGCGATCAGTTTCTTTTTGAAGATGTCGGAGCGGGCCAGGAACACCGTTTGTGTTTTCTGGGTAAAGATGACCGCCAGGGCATCCATCAGGGCGTTCTGGTGGTTGGGGGCGAAGATGATCTGTTCTTTCAGGGGGATCCTGTCGGTATGGAGGGAATGGACCTTTTTATAATAGATCACATTGTGCCAGAACTTCACGCTTTGCCGCAGCATCTCATAACCCAGCGACCATTTTTCGATGTTCTTTTTCCCCATAGTCTGTGGCTCTTAGGATGAGGGAACAGTGTTCTTTTTTACCCGGAATCTTCTTTTGGGTCCGCGGCCCCAGATGGAGGCCAGCGTAAGGCCGGAGATGATGTGCCAGATACCCCACCAGGCGGCGATGAAAGCCATCCCGCCGACAGCCATGTCGGGAGGGAAGACCTTGGGGTTGAACAGCAGCACCAGCCCCAGTCCCGAGTTCTGGATGCCGGTCTCGATGGCGATGGTCTTGCGGTCTTTGGGATGACGTTTGAAGACAGAGGCCAGACTGTACCCTGTGAGGTAGGCCAACGTATTGTGAAAAAGGACGATGATAAAGACGTACTTGATATATTTCAGGAAGAAATAGAAATTGTTCTTGAAAGCCATGGCGACGATCAGCAGGAAGAAGACGATCGAGAGATACTTCATCGGCTTGAGGATCTTCTCCGTGAAGCGGGGCATCTTCTGATTGACCACGATCCCCAGCACCAGCGGGATGCCCAGCAGGATGACAACGGTGCGGAACATCTGCCAGGGGTTGATGGTGAGAGGGCGCAGCAACTCATCTGCCTGCACTTTGTGGGAATAGACATTCAGGAAGAGATGACCCCAGAAAGCAAAGTTCAGCGGCGTCATAAAGATGGCCAGCAGCGTGGCGATGGCCGTAAGCGTCACCGACAGGGCGGCGTTGGCACGCGCCAGCGAAGAGATGAAATTGGAGATGTTGCCGCCGGGACAGGAAGCCACCAGGATCATCCCCAGCCCCACCGTGGGCGTGATCCACGGACTGAAGAGCCATGTGAGCAGAAACGTTATCGCAGGAAGGGCTACAAACTGCGAGAAAACACCGATGAGGGGCGTCCTGGGATTGTGGAGGATCCTTTTGAAATGAACGGGCTTGATGCCCAGGGCTACGCCGAACATAATAAACGCCAGCGCCAGGTTCAGAATAAAAAGTCCCTGCTGGCTGAAATGAAGACGTACCGTGTCAAGAGCTTTTAGGGATTCTAACATAGAGGTTGAGGTTTGACTTTAAGTGCAAAATAGAAAAATTTCTTAAATTTATCTAACAGGAAAAGGACACGCAGGAATCAACTACGTAGACAACTACGTAGTTAGCTACGTAGTTGAAGATTTGTAATAGGATGATAAAAAGATACTTGTAATGGTAAGGAGGAACTACTATTGAAAAAGTATGTTAAAACTTTTGTATTTACGATCCTTCTCTTTTTTTTGGTGACCGGTGCGGAAGAGGCCTGTTCCCAGGAAAAACCCCGGAAAAAGGCACCGGACAGTCTGAGTCTGCAGTTGCCTGACACGACGACTGTTTTTTTGCCGGACACGGCAAAGGAGGATAAACGCTGGGAGACGGGAGGCAAGGTGGGTCTTACCGTCTCGCAGATCTGGCTGGCCAACTGGATGGCCGGGGGTGAGAGCTCGGTATCACTGGCGGGCAATGCCCGTTTTTATGCCAACCTGAAGAAAAAACATTCGGTATGGAACAACTCCCTCAACCTGCATCTGGGGTTCGTGATGCAGGGGAAGGCATTTGAGAAGACCATCGACAAGATCGATTTTCTTTCTGAGCGGCGGCGTTATCTCAGGGGCAAGTGGTTTTACAGCGGGCGGCTCAACTTCCGCAGCCAGATGCTGCCCGGCTATGCCGGTGTGGGCGATACGGCCATCATCTCCAACTTCATGGCGCCGGGGTATGTCTTCCTCACCTTCGGCGTCGATTATCACCCCTGGAAAGGACACACTCTCCTGCTGGCGCCCCTCTCCTCCAAGTTCACCATCGTGGCCGACCAGGCGCTGGCCAACAAGGGGGCTTTCGGGGTGATCAAAGCCACCTTCGACGAGCTGACCAACATCCTCCTTACCCTGGGCAAGAACCTCAAATATGAGTTCGGAGGATACATCACCTATGCATATACCGGCAGGATCACTAAGACCACCACCCTGGAGACAAAGCTGGAGCTTTTCTCCAATTACCTGCATAAGCCGCAGAACGTGGATGTCAACTGGGAGATCCTGGGCAGGGTAAAGATCTCGGAGGTCTTCTC
>CAZYQV010000378.1:0-3541 GCA_964649775.1 uncultured Rikenellaceae bacterium | reverse complement strand
AATGATCTGATCCGTTATGCCGTAGAGCTCACGCAAGGGGAGAACGGTCCTTTCATCAACTATGAAGCCACCACGGAGAAGGGAGAGCCCATGCCGCCGGCAGGCAACTGCAACACCGACAGCACATGGTGTGATGAGTTTGATACCGGCAAGGATTATCTGGCCCATTCGGTATGGTTCTGGTTCGATGCTCCGGAAACGGGAGTGGTCTCCATCGACTCCAAAGGGTTCGACACACAGCTCGCCCTCTACGATGCCCTCTCTCCCGACAGCCTCCTGGCGGGGCATTACCTCCTGCTGGCCGCCAACGATGATTATCACAGCGACGATGCGGACTACGCAGCAGCCCTGGAAGAGGTCAGGGGGCTGACGCCCGGCAAACGGTACTGGCTGCAGTTCGACGGCAGCGGCGGCAACCAGGAAGGCACCTTCTATCTATACCTCTACAGCAGCCCGCTGGATGTTCCGGGGCACCGACTGTCCGGCACGGGGAGAAACACATTTACCGTGTATCCCAACCCCAACGACGGGACTTTCTCATTGTTGCTGCCGGAAAAGATCACCCAGGGCAGCCTGCTGAAGATCTTCACCTCCGACGGCCGCCTCGTCTACCAGGAGACGTTGCCCTATAACCCGGGGCAACACCCCATCCCCTCCTCCTTCTCCCCGTCGGGAAAGGGTATGTACATCCTGATGATCAATACAGACAAGAAGGTCTATTCCTGCAGGATGATCGTCAGATGATGTTTCCCTGCTGAAATAACCTCCCGTCACAGGAGCATGCAACATTTTTTCCGGAGGAACGTCTTTATTGTGAACCATGGGGTTTGAAGAAAACAGATCTGCAGATATCCACCGGCAACTGATCGAGCAATGCCGTGAAGGGGACCGGCAGGCACAGTTCAGGATATACAGGTTGTATGCAAAAGCTATGTACAACACAGCTTTAAGGATCGTAAAGATACCGGAAGATGCCGAAGAGGTGATGCAGGAAGCTTTTCTCTCTGCTTTTGAAAAGATCAGCGGGTACAGGGGGGAGGTGCGTTTCGGTGCCTGGCTGAAAAAGATCGTCGTCAACAGGTCACTGGACCATCTGAGAAAGAACAAGGTCATCTTCGAAGAACTCGATAAGGCAGAGAAAGCCTCTCCTGCAGAGGATGACGCCGGGGAAGAGGAAAACGCCTCCCTGCCGGATGTGGGAAGGATCAAGGAAGCAGTCAAAGAACTGCCTGACGGTTACCGGACGATCCTCTCCCTCTACCTCTTCGAGGGATATGACCATGATGAGATCGCTGATATCCTGGGCATCACTGCTGTCACCTCCCGGACACAATATTCAAGAGCAAGAAAAAAACTGAAAAAACTGTTGCTGGAGGAAAAAGACAATGGATAATTTGGAACGTTTCATACGGGATAACAGGGAGCTCTTCGACGAGGAGCCTCCCCACGGCCATGAAGAGCGTTTCCGCAACAAGAGAGTACCTTTGCGGCGAGACCGTTTCCTGCACCGCATGCTCCCCTTCCTGCGCCTCGCCGGGGTGGGGCTGCTGTTCTTTATCTCCACCCTCTGGATCCTGGAGCACAGTGGTGTGCTGGCGGGACCTGCCGCAGGGAGAAAAAGTGTTTATGAATACCAGGAGACCGAACACTACTACCTCACCCGCATCAATGCCAGGCTCTCCTCGCTTGAGAACATGCACTTCCTGGGTGACAGCACCCAGAAAAAGATCCTTTACCGCGAGCTCAACGACATGGACTCCCTCTACCGCGAGCTGCAGAAAGAGCTGAAGATGAACCCCGGCGACGAGCGTCTGCTGCGGGCCATGACAGAATATTACGAGATCAAGCTGGAAGTGCTGAACAATATCATACAGCAGTTATCATCCTTACAAACAAAAAACACAAAAGATCATGGTACACAAACAATGTAAATCCTGCCTGCTGGTCATCACCGCCGTCTTTGCTGTACTCCGTCTCTACGGCGCCCCGCCCGAAGAGGTGAAGAAAGTGTATCACAAGGAGTATGCAGCAGTACCGGCGACCCTCGTATCCATAGAGAACCGCTATGGCGATGTCAACCTCATCAACTGGAAAAAGGACAGCGTGGTCATCGACGTGGTGGTCACCATCGACTATCCGCCCAAGTTCAAGGGGAAAGAGCTGATCGAATACATCACGGTGGATTTCAGTGTCTCCGGCAATACGATCAAGGCTGTAACCAATATTGATGAACATTTTATTGATAAATGGTATCGCCATGATGACAAGAAAAAATTCCGTATTGATTATACGATCCATGCACCGGCCTTCATCAATCTGAAGGTGCTGAACAAATACGGGGATGTCTTCATCAATGAGCTGTCGGGGCATGCCGAGCTGGAAATACGTTATGGTTATGTCCGGATCAACCGGCTGTTACGGGGCAACAGGAAACCGCTCAACTCGCTCTATCTGGCCTACTCGAAGGGCAACATAGAGGAAGCCGGCTGGCTCATGCTGCAGATGAAATACTCCAGGCTGGAGATCTCCCGCGGCACAGCCCTGGCCGGTGAGACAAAGTATTCCAAGCTCAACATCGATAAAATAAGCTCGGTCGTGCTGGAATCCAAGTACGACACCTATAGATTCGGCACCCTGAACAACCTGGTGCTGTCGGCCTCCTACGGCAGTGTGAAGGCAGAGGAGATCAGGAAAAAGATCTCTCTGGAGACCCGTTATACGGGGGTGGAGATAGGTCATGTGCCCGCCGGTTTCAGCAGCATCGATATCGACAATGCATACGGAAGCGTGAAGGTCAGCATTGATGAGAAAGCATCTTATTATCTGGAGGGAAACACCTCTTATTGCAAACTGAACTATCCTTCGGCCAGGATCAATCGTATCGTCAGGAACAACTCGGCAGAGGTGAGCGGATATGTGGGCGACGACCACAACGCGAAGGCCACGGTGACGGTTAAGTCAAAATACGGCTCTGTCTCCCTGTATTGAGCTGCCGTATGCTCTTCTACCGCTGCGGGATCACCTGTTTCCTTCTTCTATCAGCAGGGTGATGATCCCGAAAGGTTGCAGTGCCGTATCTTCGGGCATTCTCTCCCTTTTCCTGCCCACAGGACCAGTAAGATACAACGTCATCCCCCCGGTCTCTCCATGCAGGGTGAGCGGACATACTTTTTCCGTGGGGTTGAATATCCGCATCAGCAGGTCTTTGCCGGCCGGCTGAACGAGGGTGACGATCAGGTCCTCTCCGGCTGAGGGTATCTCCCGCAACTCATCACGGAGCACTCCCCTGACGGCGAGCAACGGCTGGGCGATCTCCATGCCTTCTTTTTCTGTTTTGCCGCGGTCGAAAGCATCGTGGGCAAGGAGATAATACCGGAAGAGGGTCTTCCCCTCCTGTGTGGCTTTGTAGTTGGTGCCCCAGTAGTTGTTCATCACCCAGGAGATGATGTGGTTCTCCGGCTGCTGCGCATGTTTCAGCCATCCTGTCTGGTTGGCGTCGGTGGTGATCCTGCCGGTCTCTGTCAGGGCCGCATCGGGAGTG
>CAZYQV010000377.1:0-2768 GCA_964649775.1 uncultured Rikenellaceae bacterium | reverse complement strand
CTAATATCTTCATGGCAGGCGAGCCTGTCGGTATGTTCTGGGGATTTAAAACAGACGGTATCTATCAGGCCGACGATCCCGATATCCTCGAAGGCTTCCAGGCGGGCGACGTGAAGATCATCGACCTGAACCACGACGGAGAGATCGACGAGAACGACCGTACCTTCATCGGTGATCCCAATCCGGATTTTGTTTACGGTTTTAATCTTAACTTCTCTTACAAACGTTTCTCATTTACGATGGACTGGAACGGTGTTTATGGCAATGAGATCATCAACGGCTTCGGATTGAGTTATTATTATGCCAACGGCTATCAGGAGAACATCAATCCTGCGGCCTACCATGAGGCTTGGCGTCCCGACCGTCCCACCAACCTCTATCCGCGGATCAACTACCGCGAGACCAACGCCATTGCTGTCAGTGACCGGCTCGTGGAAGACGGCAGCTACATCCGCCTCAATAACCTGACATTGGGGTATGATGTCCCGCTGCAGAAGGTTTTCTCGCGTTTCCATATCTATGCTTCCGGAAAGAACCTGCTCACCTTCACGAAGTACAGCGGTTATGATCCCAACATAACCAGTTTTTTGTGGAACCCGAACATCATTGGGATAGACTGGAACCCGTTTCCCAATGCGCGGACATACATTGTCGGGATAAACCTTTCTTTTTAATCGAAAAAAATGTCAGATATGAAAAAGACAACCATTATAATAACGATCCTTGCAGTATTCTTCCTCAGTGCTTGCAGCCTGCAGGAGGAGCCGAAGTTCCTCTCAAGGGAGAATGTGTTCGGCACGCTGGACAATGCCCGCAACGGCCTCGACGGCGTGTATCTCGGACTGAGCAACTGGAACCAGTTCTCGTTTCAGTCGCATGTGCTATTTAACGGTTTCTCGGGACTCTTCACCGAGAAAAGCTGGAGAAGGCTCAACGCCCAGAACAATAAGACCCTGTTCGCGCTGAAACCGGAGCCCAACTCGAAAGAGGTGGAAGGGGTATGGCGCTATCACTATACCGCCATCTCGCGGGCCAACGATGTGATCGCTTCCATCGCACCGGTGGAGAACCCGGTTACCAATGAGGACAAAGGCATGAACGACGTGCTGGGACAGGCATATTTCATCCGTGCTTTCGAGTATTTCGATCTGGTACGCCTCTGGGGCGATGTGCCCTTGCGGCTGGAGCCGATGAACACCAACAATATACACAAGCCCAAAGCCCCGGCCAAGACGGTCTATGCCCAGATCATCGAAGATGCCAACAAGGCCAAAGAGCTGATGTTCCCTCACACAGAGCAGCGTGTAGGATATCCGGGCGGTGAAGCCGCCAATATGTTGCTGGCTAAGGTGTATATGACCCTGGCCACGGCCGACCCTGCGTTGCAGGACCATAGCGAGACGGAATACTGGCAGATGGCCTACGACGAAGCCATTCAGGTATACGGGAAATACAGTCTTGTGGCCGACTATGCTACCCTGTGGGGGGAGAAAAGCGGCGACAACACCCCGGAAAATATCTTCGAGATCCAGTACAGTGATGTTGCCGGCTCAGGCATGCCCCGGCTTTATACTCCCCGTGGCGCTACCATTGGCAACAATACCTGGGGCAGAGCCGATGTGAATGCGGAAGTCTACGACGATCATGTGGCTACCTATCCCGGTGACCCACGTATTGATGCCACTTTCATCAGCTCTTACTTCAACGTGGTGAAGAACAAGACCGTTGAGACATACCCGGTCACCAACAGAAACAATTTTAATGTAGCTTATCCCTGGCCTTACAAATACTGGGAGAAGAACGTCAACCTGACAGGCATCACCGATTTCAAGAACTTTATCGTTTACCGGTATGCTGATCTGTTGCTGATGCTTGCAGAGATCTCGAATGAACTGCAGAACGGAGAGGAATTCAAATATGTGGAAGAAGTGCTGGACAGAGTGGGACTCACACCGCAGGCCGAATATTATACCGGCCAGGAAGGTTTCCGGGAAGCTATCATGAAAGAATACCGCTACGAGCTGCTGGGTGAACTGCAGGATGTGTTCACGGTAAGACGCAGAGGATATGCGTGGTTCAAAAGTCATGTCATCGACAGGCACAACAATGCGCCTACCTTCGATCCTAAGATCGATATCCTTCAGGCAGACGATGAGGAGACGGTGATGCATCTTCCGATCCCCTCATCTGAGATCAATACCAACCAGGAAATCAACAATTAATTCTGAAGATCATGAAAAGAATGAAAACAATATTTTCCGGACTTATACTCCTGGTGGGGGTGATGTTCATCATCTCTTCCTGTGAGGAGCGGGCTTTGCTGGACTATACGCCGTATGATCCTGTAGCGCCGGTACCTTTCACCTATGATGATGCCACCTTCTACCCCCGCAGGGTCGTTTTGACATCAGATACCCCTGTCTTTTCCATCGAAGGACTCTACACCCTGCGTATCGACTCGGTGCATGTTCTGAGCGGAGGAAGTTATTCAATGAACAGTTTCTCCATTGACGATGCTACGGCAGTGATCGCTTACGATAATACCGGCGGGACGATCAACCCCGGTCAGTATTCGGTGGATGTATCCATCCATACGGTTAACAGTATTGTGGAGATGCCGGCGGCCTGGTCCTTCACGGTTCTTGATGTGCCGGTGTCGATCACGGTGGATCCTGCGGAGGTGACCACGGGAGCTCTGCAGCAGGGTAACATCGCGTTGGTCACCTATACGGATGAGTCGCCGGAACAGGGGATCACCGAGATCTCTT
>CAZYQV010000376.1:0-3652 GCA_964649775.1 uncultured Rikenellaceae bacterium | reverse complement strand
CCCCACGACAAAACGGTCTCCCAGTTCGAAGACGGCCTGGCTGGTGGCGTCGAGGATGATATGGTCTTTGTCCGTGTTGAAAGCAGCACGGATAAGAGGTCTGGGGGAATCCAGCCCCGGGATGTTCTCGTCGTTCTTCCCCACTACGGCCACATGCTTGTTAAGACCGTTTTCTTCAATGGCTTTGTTGAACTTCTCATACGTATTGTTGGTGCCGGCAAAACGGCTGGCCTGTGAGTAAATGGCATTGTATGTGGCAGAGCTGGGCTCGACCTTCCTCTGCAGGAAGGCTACGGCTGCTTTTTTCACCTTTTTGCTCTGGTCGAGGATCTCGATCACATGATAGCCGTATTGTGTCTCCACCACCCTGATGTCTCCTTTGTTCCCGAAGAAGCAGGCATCGCTGAAGGGCTTGACCATCATCCCTTCGCGGAACCATCCCAGGTCACCTCCCAGACGGGCGGAGCCCTTGTCGTCGGACATGGTCATGGCCAGTACGGCAAAGTCGGCGCCTTTTTCGATGAGGTTCTTTATACTGTCGGCCTTGTTCCTGATCTCCTCCTTGGTCGTGTTCTGCATGAAAGCCACCAGGATATGGCGTGCATGGACTGAGTCGGGCAACATATCGAAAGAGACCAGTTTGGCCAGCTTGTATGTACCGTCCTCCAGGTAGGGACCATAGACAAACCCCGGTTTTGCTTTGAAGATGATGTCGTTGAGCGTGTCGGGGGTGAGCTCGCCGTAAGCATAATGTCTGTCGGCATAAGGCACGTCCGAGTTGAGGTTGACGAACTCCCGGGCGTTTTCTGCCTGCTCGAACTCGGGTTTGATACGGGTGATCCACTCCAGTGCATCTTCGTCATCCTTCCGGGAAGGGACCACGTCGAAGGTGACATATTCTATTTTCCGCGAAGCCGTCTGTTTGAAGTTCTCCTTGTGCTTGTCATAGTAAGCCTGCAGATCCTTGCGGGTGATGGTCACGGAGCTGTCGGACACCACGTCGAACAGCTGACTGATATATTGGAACGAAGCTTTTTTGTTGTCTTCGAGATAGGTCTGCTGTGCCTGAAAATCGGTGGGGTAAAGACCTTTGCCGATCAGGGTGAGCAGCTTGGCGATCTTGCGTTCGTTGACGATCTGTTTTTCAAAATAGAGCCAGTAAGCTTTTTGTTCACCTTTCATCTGCTTGATGAAGTTGATCACGGCATTCCGGTCGAAATAACCGGTGCTGGGATCACTGAACAGCTGACGTACAATGGGGTGCGGGTTGTCGCCGTTGACCAGGTCGTACAACTCTTCCGGGCTGACGGCAATCCCCAGCTCTTTGTATTCGGGTGCCAGCACGTTCTCCCTGACCATCTCTTCCCATACCTGTTGCCGTATTTTCTTGGCCGTTTCCTCATCGATCTGCTGGTTTCCGGAGAGCTTGTAGATCGCTGTCAGCGAGTCGATCTTTGCCTGGTAATACCTTATGGATACAGATTTACCGTTGATGCGTGCTACCTCCAGCTTCTTGGAAGGGCTTGAAAAAATGGAATTGTTCTTCCCGGTAAACACGATGAAAGAAAGAAGAGAAACCCCGATAAAAACTGCAACCAAAACACCAAACCTGTCCCTTATCTTTTGTAGTGTTGCCATTTATAAAGTTTGTTTAAATGTATGGACCTAAAATTAACAGGCTGCAAATATAAAAATTTGCCCAATAAAAAAGGGATGAAAATCAAAGCAAAATGTCCCGGATGAGATGTTTTTCCGGAAACCGGCCTAAAAAAGGGGCTACCGGGTGCCGGCAGATCAGATATTGTTCAGCTTTTTCAGCCGGACCAGTTCGACCCTCGTTTCCGATATTTTCAGGATATGTATCTCAAAGGAGTTGATGATGATCCGTTGATTGGGTTTGGGCAGGCTCTCGTGGTGGTAGAGGATGAACCCTGCGAGGGTCTCATAATCATCCTTCTCCGGGATCTCCAGGTTGTATTTGTCGTTGAGGTAGTCGATCTCCAGCCGTCCCGAGAAAATATATTCTCCCGGGGCCACCTCTTTTTCCACCATTGCGGAAGTGTCGTGTTCGTCCTCTATCTCTCCGAAGATCTCCTCAAGGATATCCTCAATGGTGACGATGCCCGAGGTGCCGCCGAACTCATCGACGACCAGTGCGATGTTCTTTTTCTCTTCGACAAAGAGGGAAAGCAGCTTGTTTGCCGGCATGGTCTCGGGGACGATGATGATGGGGTGGAGGACCTCTTCCAGGCTCTTGGGGTCGGTGAAAAAGTCCTTGATCTTCACATATCCGATGATATTGTCGATGCTGCCGTCATAGATCAGCAGCTTGGAGAGGCCTGTTTCGATAAAGGTGTTCCTGATTTCATCGAAAGAGGCTGTCTTGTCCAGTGCCACCAGCTCGGTACGGGGTACCAGACATTCGCGCAGCTTGACATTGGCAAAGTCGAGAGCGTTCTGGAAGATGCGGATGTTGTGGTCTTCTTCGGGTTCCCCGTTGGCGGGGGTGCTCTCGTCGAGGAGTCGCTCGAGATCGGCTTTCCCGAAGACCTGGTTGATGGGTTTGTGCGGATCTTTCACCTTGAAGAACACGTGCAGGAGGGTGTTCGAGAGGAGGATGGTCAGCTGGGCGACGGGATAGAACAGATAGTAAAAAAATGCCACAGGGATGGCGAAGATGTTCAGGAAAGCGTTGGGCAGGGTGTGGAACAGTGTTTTGGGGATGAACTCGGCCAGGATGAGGATCACCAGCGTGGAGATGACGGTCTGCAGGATGAGTATCCAGCTCTCGCTGTGGAGGAAGCCGGCCAGCACCGGCTCCAGCAGGGCTGCCATAAAAATACCGTAGATGACCAGCGCCGTATTGTTGCCGATAAGCATGGTGACGATATAACGGCCGGGGTTGTCGCTGAAAACGGCAATGATCTTGGAAGGGAAGGAACCCCGTGTCTTCTCCAGCTCCAGGCGTAGCTTGTTGGCAGAGAGGAAAGCAATCTCCATCCCGGAGAAGAAAGCCGAGAAGAGCAGCGTGACCACGATGACGATATAGTAGGTTCCCTGCATTTATTTTTCGTTATTGGGAGAGACGTCGTCCTTTTCGTTCATCCTGCGCATGCGCATGCGCATGGTAAAGATAAAAAAGGAGATCACAACCATGACAAAAAAAACAGCACTTCTTTTCATGTCTTCATGGACGAAGGCATGAATGCCTGCCCCCAGTGAGGAGAGGCCCATGATCAGCCAGATGATCTCCATGATCTTCATCGTTCAGTCTTTTTTGATGACAGGTTGTTGTCTGACCGGCTCCGGGGGCGGGGTGTTCTCCACCGGCTCTTCAAAATATACCGTGCCCTTTACTTTCTTGATCTTCCAGTCGGTGAAGGCCTGGTCCGACTCAAACCCTTCGCCGAAGATGATCTCATCCGGCGTGGTGATACGGATGTATATATCGGTATAGATCAGTTTCTTGCCGACATCCCAGTAAAGCAACTCTGCATCCAGCCTCTCGTTGTTGATGTTTTGTGCGATGACACTGTCGCGGGCCTCCCACAGCTCTTTTTTCTGGTAATAGACGGCATAATGGGCGCTGAGGTGTGTCTCTGCCACCATCTCCCTGTTGTAAAAGTCAACGTTCAGTCCCCGGGGGAAGACC
>CAZYQV010000375.1:0-3557 GCA_964649775.1 uncultured Rikenellaceae bacterium | reverse complement strand
CGAGTTCGAGTCTCGTCGTGACCGCACCAGCGCAAAACCCGATGAAATTCATCGGGTTTTTTGTTTTTCATGACTCGTCGGAAATTTATTTCCGTAAGAGGAATGGAAAACAAAAAAGCAAACGGCATAGCCGTTTGGGTTTTGCTCTGGTGCAGGGTGCCCCCCGGAGGGGAAGAGTCCGCCGACCGAAGGGAGGCAATCTCGTCCCCGGATTACAGAACCTGTTCATACACCAAAAAAGGAAATCCCCCGCCGGAAATGCTCTGGTGCAGGGTGCCCCCCTAAGGGGAAAGGTGTTAACCGGAATTGTTGCGTTTATCCTGTGCGGCTGCCAGGTATTTCCCCACCAACATGGCGATGATCATGGTCAGGTAGAGTTGTCCGGCCACGCTGAAGAAAATAGCCAGAGAACGCGCCATCGGACTGGCCGGCGATATATCCCCGTAGCCCAGGGTGGTCATTGTCACAAAGGCGAAATAGATAAAATCAGACATATTCTCCAGTCCGCCGGGAGGCATATGATAAGCCTCAGGATTATATGCAAAAACCGACCTGAACAGGATGGCTCCCGCAATACCGAGCAGAAGGTAGATATTGACCGATTCCATGAACTCCAGCATCTGCACATTCCGGCTCCGGGCAATGCGCAGGATCAACATAATGATCACGACAAAAAAGAAAAAAGTGGCAATAAAACCTGTGACCCTTGATAATGCATGTAAATCAAAAATAAAACCCACCCAGGTGAGGATGACCATCAGGGCAGGGATCGAAAAAGAATAGTTGCTCTCCTCCTTGATCGTAAGAAACGAGAAAAAATAGATGAACGAGATGGTCACCTGATAGGCGATCCGTATGTCCCCCCCCTTACTGGCCAGACCGATGATAAAAATGTATACCACACTGACCCCCAGAAGGATGATGTTGTACAAAGCTCTTTTTCCCGAATCTTTTTCCATCTGTCCTGATAACAATTGTCCAAAACAAAGATAACCCCAAAATCCGCAATAGAAAAACAAAAATGCTTTTCTCTGCGGATGCCTGGCACAAAAAAGGACTACACATTTTTTACACCCGGCATTGCTGACAGCACACCGAGTTTTTTTATATATTTGTCTGCTTTCCTGCAAAAGAGAATGTTATAAAAACAGTTCCACAAAACAAAAAGTCTATGAAAAAGCATTTACTCCCTTTCCTGATCATCTTCACAGCATTCATCATGCCGGCAAAGACCTCTTATGCACAGGCACAAATACTGAATTCCGGTTTTGAGGAGTGGGACACCATTGCCTACGATGCAGAGAACAACATTCTGATCGTTGAACCCTATAAATGGAGTTCGTTGAAAACAGCCGATCAGTTATCTGATGTAGCACCGGATGTATGTAAATTTTCAGAGGATGCTCATTCCGGCAACTATGCCCTTTTTCTTACCAACAAGTCCACCTTCAGTACGGTAGCCAACGGTATTGTCACCACCGGTCGGGTACATGCGGAAATAGAGAAGGAGAAAGCATACACTTATACCGACACCACCAACTATGGCTGGCACATGTACCTGTCGGGACGCCCTGACAGTGTTGCGGGATGGTACAAATACACCTCTGCAGACGGGGATTTCGGCACATTCAATTTCGACCTTCACCGGGATTTTTATAAAAAACCTGCCACTGCAGAAGATTCAACCCATCTTGTCGGCTCTGCTCTTTTCGAGACCCCAGCCAAGGATGTGACGGAGTGGACCCGTTTCTGTGTACCCTTCAAGTATTACTGGGACACTGTCCCCAAGTTCATCCTGGTCACGATCTCCTCGGGCAACAGTTATAATGCAAAGGCGGGCAGCCAGATGTGGGTGGATGACCTGGAGCTGATCTATAACGAAGGCAATACCACTTCTGTCAGAAAGAGACCGGCACCGGAAGGTGAGCTGAAGAGCTGGTATGGCGGGGGCATGCTGAACATACTGTTCAACAGGCCCGGTAACCATTCTTACCGTTTGTCCGTCATGGACATGACGGGCCGCACCGTTTATACGGGTCTTCTTTCTGCCAACGACAGGCAACAGATCCCGCTCAACGTACAGCGGGGGATCTATGTTGTCCGTGTCAGCAGCAGGCAGGAGGTCTATACTAAAAAGGTATTTATTAAGTAAGGAGTATAAACTTTTCAGAGTATGATCCCGGCGGGAAGAATAAAATGGTGGTTGATGTTCGTTTTCCTGCTGACGGGAACATATTCTTTTTCCCGTCAGCTTCAGCAACAGGAAGGATGGATCACCGGACAGGTAACCGATAAGGAGACGGAAGAGACCCTGCCCGGCGCCAATATTTATCTGAAGCACAACATGGCCATCGGGACCGTCAGCGATTTCAACGGTCATTACCGTCTGAAGGTTCCCGCCGGCACCTCCACCGTAGTCTGTTCCTATACCGGAATGAAGACGATAGAAAAAGAGGTGACCGTAAAAGAGGGTCAACAGGTATCTCTCAATTTCCGGATGGAGATCTTCAGTAAACAATTCAAAGAGGTGGTTGTCAAGGCGGGTAAGTTTGACAAGAAGATCGAAGAACAGACGGTCTCCATCGAGGTGATGAAGGCCCGCCTGATCGAGGAGCGGAATACAACCAACATTTCCACGGCGCTCAACCTGATCCCGGGGGTCAACATTATCGACGAGGAGCCTCAGATCAGAGGAGGCAGCGGCTTCACCTTCGGTGTGGGGAGCAAGGTGGCGGTCTTTGTTGATGACCTGCCCATCATCACCGGCGACAACGGCAAGCCCAACTGGGCCCTGATCCCTGTCGAGAACATCAACCAGGTGGAAGTGGTCAAAGGAGCCTCCTCCGTCCTGTCAGGGTCGGCAGCCCTGAGTGGTGCCATCTATATCCATACACAGTGTCCCGGTATTGAGCCGGAGTCCCGCATCAAGGTCTTCGGCGGCACTTATTCACCTCCGCGGGCGCCGGCAGACAAATGGTGGAACGGCCTGAACTGGAGCAGCGGGCTCACCTTCCAGCATTCGCGACAGATCAACCACAACCGCACCGACCTGGTGGTAGGAGCCTTCCTCCAGCGGGAGGGAAACTATATCGGAGCACCCAAACCCTCTCCGTTGGTGGATGTGGATAACGAACTCACCGACAAAGACATGACCAACTACCATGCAAGGGTCAACATCAACCTTCGTCACCGTTCGAAAAAGGTGAACGGCCTCAGCTACGGGGTGAACGGCAACTTCATGTATTCGGAGACCGCACGTCCCCTGGCCTGGCTGAATGATACCAATTATTTTTACAGAGCCTATCCCGACGCCATCATCAAAGGAAAAAACATCACTTACTATTTCGACCCGTTCATCAAGTATGTTTCAGCGCTGGGCTTCAAGCATGAGTTCATCAACCGGCTGATGGTGTCCAACAGCGACAATATCAACGACCAGTCGAATGATGTGTTCATGATGTTCAACCAGTATCAGTTCTCCAAGAGCTTTGCCAACCTGGGGCACCTGGACTTCATCGGGGGGATATCGAGTAACTATACCCACAGCAATGCCAACA
>CAZYQV010000374.1:0-2586 GCA_964649775.1 uncultured Rikenellaceae bacterium | reverse complement strand
CTTCGGGTTCTTCATCGTCGTATAGCTCAGACGCTGGCTCTCCAGATCGCCGAAATGAAAATTTTTGAACCCCACGAAAGAGGTCTTCTCCCCGTAGTTGGCATCCATGATGCGGGTCTCGAACCAGGTGTTCATCCCCTCGTCCATCCAGGCCTCCTCAAACTCGTTGGTGGCCAGGATGCCCATGAAGTAGGTATGCCCGAACTCATGGATCGTCACCATCTCCGGAAGGCGTATCTGCTCCGGCATCTTCCATACCGTCCCGGCCGTGAAAAAGGTGGGATACTCCATCCCTCCGGCGCCGGAGCCCGCCAGCGGAGGATCGACGACAGTGGCGGTGTGATAGGGATAGGGTCCCAGGTGTTTGTCGAAGAACTCCAGCGCCTTCTTGAGCGACCCGGTATGGCGGGCAGCCTGTGCGTAATGCTCGGGCTGCAGCAGCACCCGTATCTTCACATCCCGCCACCGGTCCTCCACCACCCGGAAACGGGGCGAGGCCGTCCAGGCAAAGTCGACCACATCCTCTGCCACATAAGTGAGCGTCTTCGTGCTGTCAGGGTTGTCCTTCTGCTCCACGAGCGCTCCCACCGCCCCCGTGACGAACCGCTGCGGGAGGGTGATCTTCACCCTGTATACACTGAAATTGGCATAGAACTCGGAATGGGCATGGAACTGGTGACAGTTCCAGCCTCCTTTCTCCCTGCCCCGCATGCCGGCCGGCTCATACACGCCCGGTTTGGGGAACCACTGGGCCACCAGGTAAAAATCGTTGCTGTATCCGGTGCGGGCAAAGATCTTCGGCAGCTTCGACCGGAAGTCGATGAAAAGACGGATCGAGTCGTGTGGCAGCACCGGCTCCGGGAGGGTCACCGCCACCACCGTCCGGTCGTCTACATTGTCATCATCGGGATGGATATAACGGATGGCCCCGGTGAGATCCTCGCCGGCGGCGGTCTGCATCTCCAGGATATCCGTCCAGCCCCACACCAGCGAATCTTTCTTGTCCATCTTCATCCCCCGCAACGCTCCTCCCGACTCTTTGATGAAGGTGGAGTTGGTATTCCTGAAGGCGTTCAAATAGAGATGGAACTGCATCTCCCGCACCGTGTCGGCCGAGGGGTTCTTCCAGTCGAGGATCATCTTCCCGTCCACGATCTTCGTCCGGGCGTCGAGCCGCACATCCATATCGTAGCGGGTAAAACGGGGACTCAGGGCCCCGCCCTGCCCGTACAGGAAGCCGGGGAGAAGGAACAGGACGGAAATGCCCCCTTTTAACAGCAAGTGAAAAAAAGATGTTCTCATGACAGGTTTATTGGGTAATTATACATAGTGTTCCATGGTCTAAAGATCTGCTCTTTATGATACGGACAGGTCCATATTCTCCTGGGCTTCCGCCAGCAGGAGACGCACAGAGACGCCGTAGCCGCATGCTTTCTCGCAGTACCCTTCGCAGTCAAGGCATACCTCCGCAGGCTTTTTCCCCTGCAGCCGGGCAAATTTTTCCATGGCCCTTTTCTCCTGGCCTTTCACTGTAAAATAATAGTTATAACGCAGGATCCTGTTCACGGGGATGTGATGCGGGCAGGCAGCCTCACAGTCGTTGCAGCCTATCCGGCAGGTAAAGGGCCCCAGGTATTTCTGATACCCGCCGAGCAGCTCCCCGTCTTTTTTCGTCAGTTTCTCGCCGGAGAGGCTCAGCATGTGGCGGACATCTTCAAAACTCCTGAAATCCCACACCGTCGTATGGGCCCGGTGGTCGGACAACACGAACTTCGTCGCCGCATCCCTGATCTCCGTACCATCGCCCACGTCATAGGCAGTGAAAAACTGCCGGGCATGCTCATTCATCACCTTGTATCTGTCATAAAACTGTTGCGTGTATTTATCGACCTTTTTCCCGGCGCGGGTAAGTTGTGCCACCCGCTCCTCCATAATACCATAGATATACACGGGGTTCGATTTCATGATGATGGTGGCGATGTTCTTCTTGTCACATGCCTCCAGCACTTTCTCCGCCCTGTCGGCATTGGCAAAATTATACGCCAGCAGGATCACATCGAAACGTCCGTCGTTGACGGCTTCCAGCAGGATGGTGTCGAGCCCCTCCTCCGTATCCACCGCCCAGTTGCTGCCATGGCAGGAGACCCCCACATGCCTGACCTTACCCTCTTTTTTGAGCTTTTTCATGGCCGCATGAAAAGCCTTGTCTTTCAGGATCTGGGTATTCTCCGCCGAATGGATCATCATACAGTCCACATAATCGGTGCCCAGCCGTTCCAGACTGTCATGGGCCCTCTTGATCACCTCCTCTTTCGAAGGATATGCTTTCTCCGTATACAGCTTGGTATTGATGAACAGTTTGCTGCGGTCGCGGCCTTTGATCACCCGGCCTACGAGCCGCTCACTGTTGCCGTTGGCATACACCTCGCCCGTATCTATCAGGTTGATCCCGCTGTCGAGCAATGCCCGCAGGACTGCTTCATTGGAGGGGTTGCCGCTGCTGATGTCCGAGACACGGAAGCCGGTACGGCCGAAGGTGCGGTACTCCCGGATGCGGGGCATCGCTTCGTCCTCAGCCACCCTCCC
>CAZYQV010000373.1:0-3776 GCA_964649775.1 uncultured Rikenellaceae bacterium | reverse complement strand
GCGGGGTATCTCTATGAGCTGGACCGCGGCAGGCCTCTCAGCAGGTTTGCCGGTTGTGTTACCCCTGCAGAGACAGCGGTCGGCCATGCCGTGTTCACCGCTGCCCTGAAATCGCATGCAGAACAGAAAGTAGTAGAAATGAAGGTAAAATACAGGAAACAGATAAGCTAAATAAAAATGGATATGATGGAAAAGTTGAAAGCAGGTTACGTGTCGTTCGGCACGATCTTTTATGAGCCCGGTAATCTGAAGATGATCAGTGCCCGGGCGGAGGAACAGCTTGAAAAAGCAGGGATCGAACTCCACAGAACGGATCCTGTTTACGGGGAGGCGGAAGAGCCGGAGCGGGCCATCCGCGAACTGCGTGAGGGGGAGTGGGATTTTCTGATCGTGAACATCATCAACTGGGTGGACACGCGCGGTGTGTTCAGGGTATTGCATGCGTTCCGTGACAAGCCGATGGTGTTGTACAGCTTCGGGGGCTGGACGGATGAACACGGCACCCTCATCTCTCCGGCAGCAGGGGCAGGATCCACCTCCATACGTTATCCCCTCGAACAGTGGGGCTTTAAGTTCAAATACCTCTTCAACGGTCCCGACCAGCCCATGGACACTCAGGGGATCGTCACCTTCGGGAGGGCTGCCGTGGCCGTGAAAAAGCTCAGGGAGACACGCCTCGGCATGATCGGGTTCAATGATATGGGGCTCTACTCCACCGGCATCAACACCACCCGTCTGAGAGGGATGATAGGCCCCGAGGTGGAAAGTGTGGACCTGCTGCAGGTGAAGAACGTCATGGATGCCCTGCCGGATGAGCTTGTGAAAAAAGAGACGGCCCGCGTTACCCGCGACTGGGAGTATCCTCTGGGAGAGATAGAAGAAGAGGTGAAGGAGAAAGCGGTCAGGATGTACCTGGCTACCATGCAGATCTGCCGCGACAAGAAATTCGACGGCATCAGCTACAAATGTGTGGAGGGGGTGGATCAGGAACTGGGCCTGATGCATGCCATCCCGGCATCACTGACGGCCTCCAGCGGCATCCCCTATGTGGATGAGAACGATATAGGTAACCTCGTCGCCGAGATGATGCTCAAATGGATCTCGGGAAAACAGGTGATGTTCATCGAACATTATGAACATCATCCCGACTGGATCCTGCTGGGGGAAGACGGTTATATCGCCGATGATTTCATTGACGGAAAACCGCAGGTAAAAGTATTGGATACCGGCAACTTCAAAGGGATCACGCATTGCTCCAATATGAAAAAAGGCCGCATGACCCTGGCGGCACTGGCCGAAGACGGCGAGGGCTATCGCATGCATATCGTCACCGGCGAGGCCCGGGAGCGTCCGCAATGGGTGGAGATGGGAGTGCCCCTGCCGCCCTGGCCGAGTGTCAGCTTCTACCCCGACAGCATTGTGCGCTTTATACTGTATCATGTGCTGTCGCAGCATTTTGCCGTCGTCTATGGCGACTATGCGGAAGAACTGAAAGATATCTGCTATTTGCTCGGTATCAAACCTGTTCTGGATTTGTAACTTATAAAAAAACATATCATGAAGAAATACATTACATGGCTACTGGTCCCGGGACTCTTTGTCTGGATGACCGTTCTTCAGGGTTGTGTGCAGCAACCGCATGAAAAGAAGCAGGTCATTCCCCTGGCCTTTGACAGCGATCAGAAGAGCACGGTCTATTCTCTCACCGTGGACAGTGTCGAGGTGCCGGTGACGGTCGTCCCCAATGTGAGGCCGGAGGAGGCGGAGCAGATCTCCCGTGATTACAGGAAACTTCCGGAATATTGCTGGATCGACAGCCGTTATATCACGGCTCATTATGCCCATTTTGCTTCGGATACGGTCGTGCGGATCCGTCTGAAGGTCGGAGAGCTGGTAAAAAAATATACCATCTATCCCAAAAGGACGCATGTCCTGGCCAGGGTGTCCGGCAATGAGCTCTCTTTCACCCTCCGCCGCAGCCGGTCGCCTTTTTATCTGGTGTCGGTGAACCACCTGCCGATGTTTGTCATCCTCATGGAATCTCCCGAAGCGGTGCGGTCACTGCCGGAGGGAGAAGAACAGGTCTCCCTGAAAGATTTTTGTGAGGGGACGGTCACCGATTATACGGAGGTGTTCCGCAAAGCCATCGACAGTGTCAATGGTACGGGGAAGACCCTTGTCGTGCCGCCGGGGGAGTATCTCACGGAAGAGATACGCATCGAGAACGGCCACGATTTCAATATCTTTCTGGCTCCCGGCTCGCTGATACGGATCAAAACGAGTCCTGCCGGTGAGAACCTTCCCAGTGCCGGCATCCTGATGAAACACTGCCGCAACATCCGGATCACTGGCAACGGCTGTCTCGATCACCAGGCGTACGAGAACTTTCACGGCGGCCGCAACGACTATCATCATGGTTTCCCCGGCTATGATTTTTATTTTAAGTTCGAGGATATCAAACCCAACTCCATTTATCTGCAGTCACCTCTTATGCTCATCTATTCAAAGAATATTACCGTAGAGGGTTTGCTGATACGCAACGGGAGAAACTACAACATCAATTCCCGGCACTGTGACGACATCGTCATCAGGAATGTCAAGGTGATCACCCCTGCCGGCAGTGTGCCGGAGAACACCGACGGCATCAATATCGGCAGTTACCATAACTTTCGCATTGAGCACAGTTTTGTCTATTGCAACGACGATTGTTTTTCCATGGGGCACAACCTCCTGCCGTACGACAACCGGTCGGCCACCGGACTGGTCATCGACGGCCTGATGGGATGGAACCCCCGTGCCAACGGCCTGCGCCTGGGATGGGCATGCAATACCTATATCGGTGATATACTGGTGAAGAACAGTGACTTCAGCGGATGCAGGGTTTGTGCGATGATGTTGCACAAACATTCCTCGACAGGTGAAGAGGTCCCCGACTCACTGGCTTATGGGACTGTGCGGCTTGAGAGCTGTACTTTTGACGATGTGGATCGTTATACCTTCCCGTTGATGGAGGTACAGAACACCGTCATGAGGAGTCTCGAACTGGTGAACGTCTCTTTTGATACGATCCCGGCAAAAAGAGCGGTGATCCATGGCGACAGCCTCCGGCATATCGGCACCCTCCTTCTGGAGAATGTGCGTATTGCCGGCCGGAAGGTCACGGAGAATAATTTTGATTTTGACACGAAAAACATTAAATCGATAATCATCAAATAGGAAGACGACAGATGCAGGGGAGGGGCGGACACTATCTCATCGGTCTGGATGCGGGAACCACTTCGGTCAAAGGGGTTCTGGTGGCTTCCGACGGCAGGGAGCATAAGTTCCTCCTGTTGCCTGACTATCTGGTCTACCGTCTTACGGGACGGTATGTGACCGAGTACTCCATTGTCTCTTCCTCCCTTTGTTTTGATTTCCGCAGGAAAGAGTGGTGGGGGGAGATGCTGGATTTTCTGGGCATAGAGACCAGCCGTCTGGCGGAGACACTAAAAGGGTGGCAGAGATGACCGGCATAGAGGCGGTAGTGGTGTGACCATGGTGCATGTGTATCGTATTATGAAATGGAATTTAAAGTATCAATGAATCAGAATTTTATGCTCCTACCTTTCCCTACACATAGATTTGTTCTGTTCATGGTGCTTTTATTGCTGATGTTTTCCGCCTGCAGCGATACAGAAGAAAAGGAGTGTAGAAATGCCGGACCTGTGACATTTGTTTTGGAGGAGTGGTCTTTCCAACCCGACATCCTTGATATCGGTGAACAAGAACGATGGTAT
>CAZYQV010000372.1:0-2908 GCA_964649775.1 uncultured Rikenellaceae bacterium | reverse complement strand
TTCGATCATCTGCCTGAGCGGGTGATGGGGAGGATCCGCGGGGAGGGGGCACAGGGCCGCGGCGGTGTGGTGCCGTTGCGGCAGAAGATCTCCCGCTCCCTGGTGGCTGCTGCGGCAGCTCTCCTGCTGGTCATCGCAGGCCATTACCTTCTCCGCACTGAGAGCGTTGTCCCGGAAGGGGGGACAGACAGCGCGGTGACAGCCTACGTATGGTCGGGCGATGTTGATGAGCAAACCCTGTATGAGTTCATCGAAGGGGAGGACCTCCTCCCGGAGGCTTATGCCGCCGGCGGCGGTGAGGACCCTCTCATCGACTACCTGGTCAGTGAGGGTGTGGATGAGTCACTCCTGGCAGAACTTTATTAAAAATAACAAGATATGAAGACAAAGAAGATCCTGATCGTCCTGGTGATGCTGATGGCCGGCGTGACACTGCCGGCGCAAAACAGGCCGCGTGCCGAACGGATAGAGGCCCAGCGGGTGGCTTTCATCACCGGCAAGCTGCAGCTCACCCCGGAAGAGGCGCAAAACTTCTGGCCTGTATATAATGAGTACCGCAGGAAAAGAATGAAGATAGAGCAGGAGAAGACCACCCTGGTGCGGGATTATTCTTCGCGGGAGAGTACGCTCACCGACAAGAAGGCGGCACAGATCGCCGATGAATATGTACAGCTCGAGAAAAAACAGGCCGACCTGCTGGTGGAGTACAACGGCCGGTTCAAGAAGGTGCTGCCCCCGAAGAAGGTGTTGCGGCTCTACAGGGCGGAAAAGCAGTTCACCGCCTACCTGCTGCGGCAGATACGTGACCGCCAGCGCAGGGATGCTCCTCCGCCCCGCAAGTATTAAGTCGTTTCCTCCAGGCTCCCCACCTCTTTTTCCACCTCTTCGAGGATCTCGCAGGATCTGACCAGCTCCTTCATGGTGTTGTGGTCGGCGTGGAGAGGTCTGTCCACATCGAGGAAGGTCACATGGCGGCGCACCACCTCTTTGGCTCTGGTGACGCCTTTGCCGAACTTATATTCCCTGAAGTCGAGGGCCTGGGCGGCAGCCATGAACTCAATGCCCAGGATGCCGTAGGCGTTGTCCAGGATCTGCAGGTTCTTCAGGGCGGTGTTCATGCCCATGGAGACGAAGTCCTCCTGGTCGGCTGCCGCCGGTATCGACTGTATGCTGGCGGGTGCCGAGAGGATACGTTGTTCGACGATCTGCATGTCGGCAGTGTACTGGCTGAGCATGAGGCCCGAGAACATGCCGGCACCTTTGGTGAGGAAAGGCGGCAGGCCGGCGCTCAGGGCGGGGTTGTTGAGACGGTTCATGCGTCTCTCCGACATGACACACACCATGGTGATGGCCGTGCCGGCCATGTCCATGGGTAATGAAACGGGTGTGCCCTGGAAATTGGCGCCTGAGATCTGGGTGTCATCCTCCGGGAAAAAGACGGGGTTGTCGCCCACGCCGTTGAGCTCTGTCTCCACCTGGCTGCGTGCCCACGCCAGCGCATCGTGGGCAGCTCCTATGACCTGGGGTGTCGAACGCATGGAGTAAGCATCCTGCACACGGTGTTCTATCTTGCCGGTGACCAGGTCGCCTCCCTCGATCAGTTTCTGTATGGCGCGGGCGCTGCGCACGGCGCCGCGGAAGCCGCGGGCCTCATGCAGCCGCGGGGTGTATGGCCCCATGTTGGCCTTGAGGGCCTCCAGCGACATGGCTGCCGCGATCTCGGCCTGTTTGAGCCAGCGGGCAGCATCGTAGAGGAAGAGGGCACTCATGCCTGTGAGGAAGTTGGAGCCGTTGATGGTGGCCAGGCCGTCGCGGGCCTGCAGCCCCGGCACGGCGATGCCGGCGGCGGCCAGCGCCTCATGGCCCTCCATCAGCCGCCCCCGGTAGAAAGCTTTTCCTTCCCCCATCAGCAGAAGGGCTATCTGCGCCATCGGCGCCAGGTCGCCCGACGCTCCCACAGAGCCCTTGCGGCACACATAGGGCGTCACCCCCTTGTTGAGCATATCCACAAGGGTGAGGGTGATCTCGGGACGACACCCGCTGTTGCCGTGGGCATGCACGTTGATACGCCCCAGCATGGCGGCACGCACATGCTCCTCCGGCGCCGCCTCGCCGATGCCGGCAGCGTGGTTGTAGATAAGGTATTTCTGAAAATCCCGGATCTGCTCGTCGTTGAGGATCACCTCCGAGAACTCGCCGATGCCTGTGTTGACACCGTACATGATCTCGTGGGCTTCGATCTTCTTCTCCAGCATACGCCGGCATACCTTTATTCTTTCCAGTGCGCCGGGATGAAGACGCACCTCCTCATGGTGACGGGCTACCCGTACCACATCCTCAATGGTGAGGTCGTAACCTGTGATTGTGATCATCTCTTTCTCTCCTTTGAATTTTATTTGTACCTGTGGTCACAAAGGTAAAAAAATGAACACAACATTATTCCGGAAAAGAGATGCTTGGGAGCAGCTACTTCGCCCTTTTCTTTTTTCTCATCAGCCGGTATGAGATCACATACAGCAGCAGGATGACGGCAAAGAAATCGCTCACACGGCCAAAATAATCCCCGTGGCGGGTGTAGAAGGTTATCTTTTCGTTGGCGTGGATCACCCCGCGTATGGCAGTGGGGGTCCACCAGGGGGTGAGTTGTGAGGCTTTTCCTTTTTGGTCGATGAAGCAGGAGATGCCGGTGTTGGCCGAGCGGGCTATGCTGCGGCGTGTCTCTATGGCGCGCAGGCTGGCATAGGTGCGGTGCTGGTGATACCCCGGCGTGTTGCCCCACCAGCCGTCGTTGGTGATGACGAAGAGCAGGTTGGCACCCTCCTTCACATAGTCTGTGACATAATCTCCGAAGATCGACTCGTAGCAGATGGCCACGCCCACCCTGAAGGTGCTGTCGGGCGATACCAGG
>CAZYQV010000371.1:0-3752 GCA_964649775.1 uncultured Rikenellaceae bacterium | reverse complement strand
CTCACGGCCTCTTTCTTTTTCCCGCAGAGCAGCGGCCCGCTGCTGGTGGCCACGGGCATCTCCTACGTGGACACGGCAGGGGCCCGCAGCAACCTGGAGGCGGAGCTCACAGGCCCCCTCACGGCAGCCCTCTTCGACAGCGCCGTGGCCGCCGCCCGCCATGCCTGGAACAGCGAGCTGGGTAAGATAGAGGTGACCGGCGGCACCGCCGCCCAGCGGACGATCTTCTACACCTCTCTCTACCACAGCCTCATGCACCCCAACCTCTTCATGGATGCCGACCGCCGCTACCGCGGCAGCAATGGACAGATCTACGTCGCCCGGGACTTCGACAACTACACCAACTTCTCCCTCTGGGACACCTTCCGTGCCCTGCACCCCCTCTACACCCTTCTCGACAGGGCCCGCACGGCCCGGTTCATCCGCACCTTCCTGGCACGCTACGACCACACCGGCCGCATGCTCATCATGGAGTTCGACGGTACGGAGGGCGCACAGCCCCCCATGATCGCCTATCACTCCCTGTCCGTGGTGGCCGATGCCTGGGCAAAAGGCATCCGCGGCTACGACAGCCTCAAGGCCTACCGCGCCATGCAGACGCTGGCCGACGACCTGCACCGCAAAGGCAAACAGCTCTATCTCGACTACGGCTATATCCCCTGCGACATGAGAGGCCAGTCGGTCTCCCGCACGCTGGAGTACAGCTACGACGACTGGTGCGTCACCCGCCTGGCAAAAGACTTCGGCGATACGGCCACGTGGATACGCTATGCCCAGCGGGGCGCTTTCTGGAAAAACCTCTTCGACACCACCACACACTTCATGCGGGGCCGCAAACGCAACTTTGCTTTCGTCTCCCCTTTCGATCCCGACCTGACGGTCAACCATTACACCGAGGCCAATGCATGGCAGTACAGCACCTTCGTGCCGCAGGACCCCTACGGTCTCATCGCACGGATGGGTGGCGACAGCGCGTTCACCGCCTGGCTCGACACCTGCTTCAGCCGGGTGAGCGACCCTGCGAAGGTCAACGTGCGGGACGTCACAGGCCTCATCGGCCAGTATGCCCACGGCAACGAACCCAGTCACCATATAGCTTACCTGTACAACTATTCCGGCGCCCCCTGGAAGACACAGGCGCGTGTGCGGCAGATACTCACCACCCTCTACCGCGACACGCGTGACGGCATCGCCGGCAACGAGGACTGCGGCCAGATGTCGGCGTGGTATGTCCTCAGCGCCATGGGCCTCTATGCCGTCACACCCGGCATGCCTTATTACGCGCTGGGCAGCCCTCTCTTCGACAAGGTGACCCTTCGCCTGGAGAACGGGAAAAAGTTCTCGATACGCGCCCGCAGGAACGGCGCCGGCAGGATGTATATCCGCTCGGCACGCCTCAACGGCCGGCCGTGGAACAGGTCTTATCTACCCTATGAGACGATCATGAGAGGCGGCGAGCTGGTGCTGGAGATGGATGGTGTGCCGCACCCTTCGTGGGCTGCCGCCCCCGGCGCGCGGCCGCCGGCGCCGGAGCAGCCCTTCCGCTGGGCCTCCGCCCCCACCCCTCATTTTGAAGATATCTATTTTGCGGATCCCATGCCCGTGACGGTCACCGCCGGCGCCGGCACGACCGTCCGTTACACCCTCGACGGCACCCCGCCGGACGGGCAGGCCGCCATCTATGAAAAGCCCCTGCTCATCACCCGCTCATGCACCCTGCGCCTCAGAGGATATGCCGCAGGATCACACCCTTCCCCGTCACGGACCATCCGTTTCAAAAAGACAGGGATGCTGCCGGCCGTGGTGCCGGAGAGCCCCCTGCTGCCGGGGCTGCGCTACCATTTTGTCGACCGGCCTGTGGAAAATGCCGCCGGCATCATGGACTACCCGGTGACACAGACAGGCACCACCGCCACCTTCAACGCCGGCATCGTCGACGACCAGCGTCCTTTCGGCGAATGGTTCGAGGGATACCTGCAGGTGCCGGCCACAGGGGTCTATACCTTTGCCGTGGAGGCCAACGACGGCGCTATCCTGTACATCAACGGCAAAGAGATCGTCAACAACGACGGGGGCCACAGGGCCCAGAAACTGGATATGAAAACCGGCCTCAAAAAAGGATGGCATCCCCTCCTCGTGAAATATTTCCAGCAGGGTCTCGCCAAAGAGCTGAAAGTGTACTGGCAGGGCCCGGGGATGGAGAAAGAGGAGGAGATCCCGGCAGAAGTGCTGTACCATAAAGAGGAATGAGGCAAGAGACATTCTCCCCCTTCATGCCAGGGTTCAGCAAATCTCCGGCTTGCCCGGATTCCCGGGCATCCTTGAGAAACTACGCAGTTCAGAGATCCGCTGTTTTCCGGGATCGATCGTCATTTGCCATGCGCTCTATCTCTTCCAGGCTCTTCCCTTTGGTCTCGGTGAGGTGGCGGCGGATGAAGAGGAAGCCGCCCACGCTGACGGCAGCGAAGAGCCAGAAGCTGCCGGAGGCATGCACGGCGTGGTTGATGAGGGGGAACGAATAAGCCAGGAGGGCGTTGGCGCTCCACAGGGCGAAGGTAGCCACGGCCATGGCCGCTCCCCGCACCCTGTTGGGAAAGATCTCGGAGAGGACCACCCACGTCACCGGCGCCAGCGTCATGGCATAGGCGGCGATGGCCGTCACCACCAGCACCAGCATGGGCCAGCCCGTAACCCCCAGGTAATAGAAAAGGCCCAGCACCGCATAGATGACCGCCAGGCTGCCGGCGCCGGCGAGCATCAGCACCCGCCGGCCCACCCTGTCGACCAGCGCCATCGCCACGAAGGTGAAGAGCAGGTTGACACTGCCGGTGATGACGATGTTAAAAAGGATGTCCGACACCGAATAGCCGGCGGCGGAGAAGATCTCCTCGGCATACATAAAGACCACGTTGATGCCGCACCACTGCTGGAAGACGGCCAGCACCACGCCGACGAGCACCATTTTACGTACCGGCGGCGAGAGCAACACCCGCCACTCCGCTTTTTCCCGTACGTTGCCGAGTGTCTCGCGGATCTCCTGCAGGGCTTGCCGGGCATACGCCTCCCCGCCCACACGGCGCAACACGGCCGCAGCCCTCTCCTCCCTGCCCTCACGCACCAGCCAGCGGGGGCTGTCGGGCACCCACCACATCAGCAGGAAAAAGAAGAGCGCAGGCACCATCTCGGCCCAGAACATCCAGCGCCATCCCTGCTGGCCATTCCATGAAGCCAGGATCTGCGCCGCCGAGGCACCCTCCGGCACCGGCTCGGCGATCAGCCAGTTGACGAGCTGCGCCAGCAGGATGCCGATGACGATGGTCAGCTGGTTGACCGAGACGAATCGTCCACGAAGTGCGGGAGGTGTGACCTCTGCGATATATACGGGCGAAAGGTTGGAGGCAATGCCTATGCCGATACCGCCGAGCAGACGGTAGAGAATGAACACCGTAAAGCCGTGGGCAGCCCCTGTACCCGCCGCCGAGACGGTGAACAGCACCGCCGCCGTGAGCAGCATGCGCTTGCGTCCGAAACGATCGGCCATAGCCCCCGAGACCATGCTGCCGGCAATACATCCGATCAGCGCAGCACTGATCGCCCATCCCTGCATGGCCGGACTGCCGGCGATGGAGAAAAACTGCTCATAAAAAGGCTTCGCCCCGCCGATGACGACCCAGTCGTAACCGAACAACAACCCACCCAGGGCTGACACCAGGGACAATGCGGTAATATAGGTAAGATCATATTGCTTCATA